>JAJZZR010000144.1 GCA_021797465.1 Pseudomonadota bacterium
TCAATGGCGTCCCCAAGGGGATTCGAACCCCTGTTACCGCCGTGAAAGGGCGATGTCCTGGGCCTCTAGACGATGGGGACGCGGATACGATCCTGCAGACGGCGGACCCAGGCCGCCCTCCGCCCCGGGAAGGGCGCGCAAGCTTACACGCGCCGGGCACGCCGGACAATCGTTGCTGCCGGTGCACCGGCTCGATCCGGGTCGGCGCGGAGCAGGCGCGCGAGTCGACTATGCAGTTCCCCGGTCGGAGCATTCCGAGGAAACTTGCAGGCGGTACTGCGGTCGAATCGTGTGCGGCGGCTCGGGGTGAGCCGGTCGATTCAAGGAGGTGCCTATGCGTAAGAAAGTCCTTGCCGTGGCCCTTGCGGGCCTAGCGCTGCCGGCACTCGCGCTGGCGGCGCAACCGATTCTGGTCCGCTTCGAGGGGCGGACTGTGCCCGTGCACGAGACGGTTCAGATGGCCCACACCAGCGCGGGCCCGGTGCGCGTGCGCACCTGGAGCTGGCGCGGGCCGAACGGCGCGGCCACCATCCAGGTGTCCGAGAGCCGGGGATCCGCTCCGGCCGTTCCGGCTTGGGCGCTGCAGCAGATGCGCGCAATGCAGGCGGAGCTGCGGCAGATGCAGCTCATCCAGGCGGCTTTCCAGCAGCCGATGTTGCTGCCGTCGTTCCCGATGCAGGTCTTGTTCGGCCAGCCCTTGTTTGCGCCGATGTCGGGACTGCAGCTGCCGGTCGAGCTGCACATTCTGGAGCCGATCGTCCCGTTCCGGATCGAGCCGCTGCCGGCGCGTGTCATCACCATCGTACCCGTGCCGTCGGGTTCGCCCGCGGCGCACCGGGCGCCCGCCCGGCATAGCGGCCTGCTCACCTGAAAACAGCGGACGCACCGGGTGGCCTCCTGGCCACCCGGTGCCAAGGGGTGAATGACGGGCGAGCTGCCGCGCCGGGTTCGCATTACCACGTTCGGATAAAGGCTGACGCAGAGTCGATATCGATCTGCGTACCAATGGCCCGCAGCGCCCCCGCCTGCGACGCAGCGTCCAGCGGTACCTCCCTCTCCAGCCACGGACGAATCCGGCAGTAGCACTTTTCCGTCAGCATCGTCTTGACCTGAAAATCCGCCACCTCATTGACACCGTCCATGAGCATGTGCACGAAATGAGGCGCCCACTGCGCGAGACCCCAGCTCTCATCGGCGCGCAGATGAAACGGATAGAAACCCGTACCGATCGACAGCATGCGCACGGACTCGAACTGAATCGGTTGCGCCAAGCGAGGATCCTGCGTCTGGGCCAGGGCGCACATGCTCGGATTGTTTGCAAATACGCCGCCGTCCACAAACCCGTCATAAGAGGAAAAGTAGGTCGGCCCTGCGGAAGTACGCATGGCCACGCGGTATGCGTACTCACCGACATCCGTATCTTTGCTGTCCACGGTCTGCATGTTGTGAAAGATCTTGGCTTTCCAGAACCGCTTCGACGGATCCGGCTGCGAACGGTCGTCCAGATCGAACGCCGTGATAAGCACATCTGGAGCGAGGTCGCCGAGCCTCAGGCTCGTTCCCAAGACGGCCGTGCACAGCGCGAGGCGGAGATCGGAATCGAATTTCGGACCGATGAGATCGTCAATCTCCTTGATCTCATGCCAGAGGCTGCGGCTGAAGACCTCCGCCCCCTTCGTCATGTAGAGGTCCAGGATGTCTCGCGGCCGCATTCCACTTGCCAGGCACAGCGCGATGAGTCCTCCGCTGGAAGTTCCGGCATACATGGCGATCCCCGCGCGCCAACCGGGCATGGCCGTATCGAGGCGCTCCAGGATGACCAGCGGAATGATTCCCCTGATTCCTCCGCCGTCTATCGAAAGGATGCGATACGACGCAGACTTGTTCGTGGCCATGGAGTCGCCTCTTGACGTTGCTCAATACCGAAACGTCCGTACCCTATGGACAGCATCCATCCACCATCTGTGCGACGCTCGGCCTGCGCTGCTCGCCGCCGCTGGGAAAGCCTGCCGTGCCAGACTGCGCCCGGCAAGATACCTCCGGACCGACCAGGAGCGCAGGCACAGCAGCATGCGCCGCGAGGACCGCGCCAATGCTACGCCGTTGATCACAATCTGCTTGCGAAAAAACACGTCAGCCGACGCACGGGAAACACAGGACGGTCAGCGACGAGTGAGCGAGAAAACCGGCGGCAACCGCTCGGGATTATTCCTGACATAACTCAACTCGTGTGACAGCCACATCAGACTCCGGCAAATTCGACGCGCAGGGCCTGAGGGGACCAGAAGATAAGGGACCGCATTAGGGCATCGCCCCACCCTGGCGACGCCCGACAACCGCCGCCGGCGTCGGGATGAACATAGACGTGAGTGACGCCGCCGCCGACGTGCCATAGCGCAGCGTCCGCGCGCGCCAGTGATCCGGACGTTTCGGGCGCAGCGAAAGCCGGGCGTGCGGCGGTGAGAAGCGTTCTTCTGCCCGGCGAGCCGGGTGGAGTGTCGGTGATATAATTACAGTATGCGTGAGTGCGGCGGCAAGGCGAGCGGGCGCTTCAAGCGCGATCAGCGCCGGCCGCAAATGCCCGGGAGACGGGCACGACTAGATTCCATATTATTGTTTTTCTTCATTTTATCATCAGCGTCCCGCGACGCATAGACGCCACCGGACGCTCATGGATAAGGTTGATGGTGGAGCCAGACGGGATCGAACCGTCGACCTCTTGCATGCCATGCACATATTGCTTTCCTGAGCGTTCCAGTGTATTCCTAGCGCATGGTCGGCAACAAAGCCACGAAACCGTGCATACGCTGACATTTTAGCACGGCACCGTTAGGAACTGGTAGGAAATCGCGAGACGCGCGTTTCTGGTACCCCGGCTGGTACCCCGAGCGCACCCCTTGCATGGGCCCTTAAACCCCTTGTAGCGGGGTACCAGCGGCGACTTGCGGAGGGCCTATGAAGATCACCACCACATGGCTCGAAGCCCGCAGCGAGCCGCGCAATCACCCGGCGCAGCGCTGCGACGTGACCGTCGATGGCCGCGAGGGCCTGATGGTCCGTGTGTTCCCGAGCGGCGCCGTGAGCTTCCGATTCCGGTACACCGCGCCCGGCGGCGAGCGCCGCGTGATGGTGCTCGGAAACTTCGGCAAGGGCGGCCTCACGCTCGCGGAAGCACACGAGCTGCACCACCAGGCGCAGCGCGAGCTCGAGAAGGGACTCGACCCGCTCGAGGAACGCGAAAAGCGCATGCGGGCTGCCGAGCGTGCCCGCGCCGACCGCGACGGTGCCGACACGATCGCCAAGCTCGTCGAGCAGTTCGTCCACCGCGAGCTGCGGGCCGAGCGCTGGGATGAAGCGCGCCGCCAGTGGGTCAAGACGCGCACCGAAGGGCGCAAGCGCCCCGATGCTGCGGCCGCCCTCCTCGGCTACCGATCCCCGGATGCGCCTGCGCGGCGCCACAAGCGGGGAGTCAAGACCGTGCCGACGTTCCTGTCCGAGCTCGGCCACATGAAGGCGCTGGACCTCACCAAGCGGCGGATCATCGAGTTTCTCGACAGCATCGTTGACCGCGGCGCGCCAGTGGCAGCCAACCGCACCTATGCCCTGCTCAAGCAATTCTTCGAGTGGGCAGCGGCAAAGGATCTGATACCGGCCTCGCCCATGGCTGGCGTGAAGCCGCCCGGCGGGATCGAGCGGCCACGCGATCGCGTCCTGACCGCAGACGAAATCCGCGCGGTATGGGAGAAGCTCGACACGGCCGAGATGGCCGAGCCGACCCGCCTGGCACTGAAGCTGCTGCTCGTGACGGGACAGCGCCGCGGTGAGCTGACGCATGCGCGCTGGAATCACTTCGACCTCGCCGCCAAGCTGTGGACGATACCCGTTGAGCTGCTGAAAATCGCCCACACCCGGCGCGATCGTCCCGAGCCGCACACCGTACCGCTCTCGACCTTGGCTCGCGAGCTGCTCGACAAGCTGAAGGCGCTCACCGGCACAAGCCCTTACGTCTTACCGGCGCACGCGAGCCCGCCGCACGCGCGGCCCTACAGCGATGCGGTGCTGAGCTGCGCCGTTCGGCGGAACCGCGAGCATTTCGGCATACCGGAATGGACCTCGCACGATCTGCGGCGCACGTCGGGCAGCTTCATGACCAAGCTCGGCATTCCGCGCCTGCACGTCGAGAAGGTGCTCAATCACAGCACGGGCGACATCGCCGAGGTCTACGACCGGCACGACTACCTGCCGGAGAAACGCGCTGCACTCGAGCGCTGGGGCGAGCACCTGCGGGCGATCGTCGAGGGGCGCAACTGACCGTGGTTCCGCTGGACCGGCGGGGAGCGACGGCATGATTCGTATAGATTATGCATTTGCACTCATATGACCTTTGGGGTATATTACTGGCATGACGTGGACCGTCGAGCTAGGCGAGGAATTTGTGAGTGAATTCACCGCGCTCGACCCGGTGGTACAGGATGAGCTTCTGGCGCATGCGAAGTTGCTCGAGCAATTTGGCCCCGCGCTCGGGCGGCCGACGGTTGATACGCTGAAGGGATCGAAGCATGCAAACCTCAAGGAGTTGCGCTTCGATGCTGCCGATGGAGTGTGGCGTACAGCATTCGCCTTCGATCCGCGGCGGCACGGGGTATTGCTGGCCGCCGGCGAGAAGTCCGGTACCAGCGAGAAACGGTTTTATCGCGGACTCATTGTCACCGCCGATGCACGATTCGACGCACACCTCGAGCGATTGAAGCATGCCCAGAAAGCCCCCGCGCCGCACCGCAAGAAATGAACACTGATACAACGGAGAACCCTATGGGACGCACACTCGCCGAAATGATGACCAGCCTCCCCGCCGAGCGCCGCGAGAAGATCGCCCGCCGGGCGGCCGAGTTGATTACTGAGGAGATGTCGCTGCGCGATCTGCGGCGCGCACTAGGGCGTACGCAGACCAAGGTGGCGAAAGACCTGGGCATTGGCCAAGAAGCTGTCTCCCGCCTCGAGGGCCGTACCGACATGCTGATCTCGACGCTCGATCGCTACGTCCGCAAGGCTGGGGGACGGCTCGCGCTGGTGGCCGAATTCCCGAATCGCAACCCAGTGAAGCTCAAAGGGCTCGGCGATATCACACCATCGGTCCAGCCGCAGGGCCGTCCGCAATCACGTCAGCGGGCGGCCGGCGCGCGCTCCGGCCTGAGGCCATTACGAGAATCGAGGGACGCGAACTGACACTGGTCCCGCTGGAGCGGCGCGCATGAAATGGGAGTCGACCCCGGCATGGCGGCGGCGGGTCACCAAGGCGCTGCCACGAAGCTCATCGAGTGATCAAAAGGCGTGCCTCGTCGAGCAGATCGCGCACGCGCTCGTCCGGTACGAGGACTTGGGTCGCGGAGAAACACTAAGCCGTGCCATGGATCAACATCGCGCGCTTCTGCGCGGCCTCGCGAAGATCGCCAGGCCTCTCGAGCGGCAGCTCGAGACCCTCCGGCGACGGTTGGAAGCCCGGCATGCGACACCTGACATGCACTCGGCAGACGATCATCTGCTAGTGTTTTGAGCTGGCGATATCTTTTGGGTTTATGAGATCGTTGGAGCCGCAGGAGTTCGCCCGCGCGATAACGATCCATAGCAGCTCGGCGTTGCGAGCGAGGAAGCTGCTCAAAATTCGGGATGGGGGACTGCTCAAGATACCGGCGTGCCATCCAAGCGGTGTGCAGTTCGGAACCCGAGAGGTCGTAGTTGTCGAGCACGTGCCCAATTTGCTGATCCGCGTCTTTCCAATGCCATATGGGCAGCGCTAGGCCAGCGAGCACAAAGTGTGACGAGTTACCGGGCAACTCGGGCGTTCCTGATTCGTCGATGTAACACAAATACATCGAGCGCCCCCTCCGCACATTTTGCAGGCAAAAAAAAGCGACTGGACTTTTGGGGGCAATCCACAAATCGAGGCGCTTAGCCTGGAGTTGGTCCTGCGCACACGTAAAAGTTCGTTGCTGATCAAGCAGATGAGGGATTCTCGGGTGTGCGCACAGCGACAATTCAAAATCGACACTGACGACAATATAAAAATCGACACGAACACGTGCCGTTCTGTGCTGCGCTGCGGCTGTTGAGGGCCTATTGGCCGTGGCCGCCGCCCACTACGGACAAGGTGCGCTCTGGCGAGATCGGGAGAGTCTGGTGGGGTGATGTCGGATGCAGGTGGCGGTCGATGCCGGGGTCGGCGGAAGAGGCGACGGCAGGGAGGCGGCAGGCGCCGAACCTGTGGCTGCTGGTGGGGGCAGCAGGCGAGTGTGATTTCCTTGGCAGTGATCATTCCCGACACATCCCTGTGTCGGCAGCGAGGGGGATCTAGGCGGTCAAATTCCCCTCCCAGCCATGACGCTGAACGCGCAGGGCGGCTTCGGTCCACAGCGGCCCGAGACGATGGACCGACTCGAGCATGCACCCCCAGGCGCGTTGCAGCAGATCGTAGCGTTCCAGAACCAGGGCGACAGCGATGCGCTCGCCGTTGCTCAACGCCCCGAAGCGAGTCTCGTCGGCTACGACTATTTTGACTTTCTGGCGGATCTGCCTTTCGGCGTCACACACATCGGCGGCGTGGATCATGGTGGTTGCTCCAGGCAGGCGGGTGGAGATCTCTGGCGAGCGCCGCGGGGTAGAGCTCGAGTCCGTCAGGGCTGTAGCCGCTGCTCGGCCTCTTCTTCGCGGTGGCTCTTCTTGCGTTCAAACTCGAGGATGATCGAGCGGTGCACCAGACGGTCGACCGCGGCCATAGCGGTCATCGGGTTCTTGAAGATCTGATCCCATTGGGAAAACACCAAGTTCAAAGTCAACGCGGTGCTCCTCTGCTGCTGATGTCGCTCGGCGAGGAACGTGAAGAGCACCTCCATTTCCTCGGCGGTATGCTGGACGTAGCCGATGTCGTCAAGGCAGATCAGGTCAATCTTTCCGAGCCGCTCCAGGGTCTGCGGCAGTTGATGCTCGCTCTTGGCCGAGAGCAATTGCGAGACGAGCTTGTAGGCGGGCACGAACCAGACTTTCATCCGGTACTGCTGGATCAGCTCCCGGCAGATGGCGCCGCAGTAGAAGCTTTTGCCGCGCCCCGGCAGCCCAAAGCACAGGAGATTGTCGCCGCGGTGCACGAAGTCCCCGGTGAGCAGCGTCGGCAGCATCCGGCGCGGTTTCTCCGGGACCCTCGTCTGATCCATCCGGGCCAGGGTGAACTCCTGCGGGATCTCGGCGCGCTTGGTCAGCACTGCGATCCTGCGGCTGAGGCGCTCGGCGAGCTCGAGGTCGGTGAGGTGTTGCAGGAAGCGCCGATGCCCCCAGTTCTCCTGCTCCGCCTGGCTGATCAGCGCGGCGAGCTCCTGCTGCATCATGTGCAGCCCCAGGGCGCCCAGGGCGTGCTCCAGGCTGTCCGCGGTACTCTCCTTCGGTCATTGCGTATTCCATCGATCGTGATCAGTCATTCCAGCCATCGTGAACGGCTGCGAGTCGCCGCCGACATTCCTCGCAAAACCTCTTTGGGGTATTCGCGACGGGCCGCGAATAGCAGGCTCTTGGGCGTCCGCCCGGTCGCGGATTGAGTGTTCACGTTCCAGCGGAACTCGCGATCACGTTGTCCTGGAAACCGCGATCGCGATGAGCCGGAATATGCAGGTCATCTCGCTCATGGCTGCTCGCGGCCCAGGAGGTCGTTATAAGTGGCCACCGACGGGGCGAAGGGCTCGAGCGCGCGCACCGCCTCGGAGGGTGGCGAGCGCTCGGAGCGCTTGCTCGATGCGCTCGGGCAGGGGTACCTCGGCGGCGCGCAGCACCGCGACGATCGCCTCTGCGACGGCCGTCTCGCTGCCCTTGGCCGCCAGATGCAGCACCTGCAGATACCGTTTGTCGGCCCGGGACTCATCGTGGCGCTTGAGCGCCTCGTAGGCTTGGCGGAAGGCGATCCCGGGGAACAGGCTCTCCCGGTACACGTAGTTCGCGAAGGCTCCCGGTTTGCGCACCAGCCAGTCGATCACATGCCGGTAATCGATCCGCTGCTGCGAAGTGGCGGCGCGCACGACGGTGCGCACGAGCCTACCGTGGTGATAGATAGCGAGCTCGTTCTCACTGAGCTGCACGCTCAATGTCGCGCCGATGAGGCGCGAGGGCACCGAGTATGGGAGCTTCTTTACCTGAACCACGCTCGCCGAGGACACGCGTGCGGTCAGCTCCTGCGTCTGGGGGTAGCGCTCTCGCGGGAGCGGGTTCAAGCGCGGCAGCTCCTCGGCGAGCCTCTGGAGGCGCAGGGCGTTCGCGCCGCGACAGACCTTGGCGACAAAGTGCGCGTACTCGGTCTCGCTACGAAAGTCGCTCGATCCGCGCAGGATCAAGTGGTTGCGCAGTCTACGCTTGAGATGCCTGTTTGCGGCCTCGACGTCGCCTTGCTCATCCGGGGAGCTCACGTGGATCGTGCGGGGCTCGACGTTCAGATACCGGCAAAATGCCCGGTAATCCTCATTGAACGTGCGCTCTTTGCTCTCTTGGCTGATCTGGTGCGTGGCGGCCGAGCTCTGATCGGTCTGCAGCACTTCGGGCACCCCGCCGAGCTCCCAGACCGCATCCTGCACCCCGCGCTCGAGCGACAGGAGCGACTCGGAGTAACACGGCGTCGCCCACTGCCAGTTCGAGTACGGCAGCACCGCGTGTGCGAGCATGTGCTCGAAGGACTGTCCGGCGATCGTGACGGTGTAGTCGTCAGCGCGCACGCGCGTCCAGTCAAATTGCAGGCTCTTGCCGGGCTCGCGCAGCTGAGGGAAAGACACCTCCTTGGGCGGGCCGTTCTCCTCCAACCATTGCTTGACCCGACGCTGGAAGGTGCGCAGCGACCGGCCGGCGCTGCCCGCCCACTGCGGGCAGCTGCCCAGCAGATGCTCGAACAGCAGCTTCGCCTCGATCTCCGGGGAGTCCTTAAGCCACGTGACCGCCGTCTCCCAGAGTCCGCCGCTGAGCGGATCGGGCCGACGGCGCACCCCAGGGGGCGCACCCGGCCGGCGGCGATTCTCGGGACTGTCCTGCGCCTTCAGGTAGCGTGCGGCCGTGTGCCGGTGCACGCCCGCCTTCAGGGCCGCGTGACTGATCACCCCGCCGTTGCTGACATGCTTCTTCATGAGGGTTTGGTATTGCCTTTTGTTGATCACGGTCGCTGAGGGCGTGGGGAGTTGGAGCTTGGGACAGGCGCTCGTGGAGCGGATCGTTCCAGTTGAGCCTGCACCCGGTGAAGGCCCCGTTGCACCGGCTGGACAGCGCACTCGCGCGCCGGCGGTGAGGACGGCCGATCCAGGGCGAGTACCTGGTATAGCGGCCGCTGGTAGGCGAGCAGGCCGACGCCGATCA
>JAJZZR010000396.1 GCA_021797465.1 Pseudomonadota bacterium
TAGGGTCCTCGGATCCTGGCGGTTCGACCGGTTTCACCGCTGCGGTCCGGGGTGAGGCGCCGTGTGCGGCATCGCGGGCTCGCTCATCATCGATCGGCAGAGCGGGGCCGCGCATCCCGATGTATCGGCCATGATCGCCATGCTGCGTCACCGCGGACCGGATGGCACGAAAGACTTCAAGTCCCCGCTGTGCGTGCTGGCCCACGCACGTCTTAGCATCATCGATCTTAAGACCGGTACGCAGCCGATGGCGAACGAGGACGGCACGGTCTGGACCGTATTCAACGGTGAAATCTTCAACTATGTCGAGCTGCGAGCTGAGCTGCGGAGTCTGGGACATCGGTTTCGGACCCGCTCGGACACCGAAGTCATCGTCCATGCCTACGAGGAGTACGGCGAGCGGTTCGTCGAACGACTGAACGGCCAGTTCGCAATTGCCCTGTGGGACACGCGACGGGAGCGCCTGGTCCTGGTCCGGGATCGGCTGGGAATTCGGCCGCTGTTCTACGCCCGCAGCCGTGGACGGCTGCTTTTTGCCTCCGAAATCAAGGCGCTCCTGGCGGTCTTGCCGGAGCAGGCGGCTCTGGATGTGCATGCGCTGGGGCAGGTCTTCACGTTTTGGGCGACGGTCGGGTCGAGAACGGTGTTCCGGAACGTCAGCAGCCTGCCCCCAGGGCACCTGCTCATTGTCGAGAAGGGCGCGGAGAGGCTGCAGCGGTATTGGGACTGGACGTTTCCGCCTGCGCGGGGCCGGCCCAATCTCTCGCTCGAGGCGGCTACCGAGGCGCTGCGCGCCCTGTTGAGCGATGCCGTTCGCCTGCAACTGCGGGCCGATGTGCCGGTCGGCGCTTACCTCAGCGGGGGCCTGGATTCCTCGGGTATCGCGGCTCTGGCCCGACAGAAGGCGGCTGAGCTTCGGACGTTCTCGATCGCCTTCGACGATGCCGAGTACGACGAGGGTCACTTTCAGCGCCAAATGGCCGAGCATCTGGGCGTGCAGCACACCGTGCTGCGCTGCACCGCGCGCGACATCGGCAACGCGTTTCCGGATCTGATCTGGCACGCGGAAAGTCCCGTTCTGCGCACGGCACCGGTACCCCTGATGCTTCTGGCACAGCAGGTACACGCGGCCGGTTTCAAGGTGGTGCTGACCGGAGAAGGGGCGGACGAGGTCTTCGGCGGATACGATCTCTTCAAGGAGGGCAAGATCCGCCGCTTCTGGGCGCGCAATCCCGAATCGCAATGGCGGTCGGCACTGTTTTCGCGGCTTTACCCTTATCTAGGCCGTTCGCCCGTGGCGAACCGCCCGTTCGCGAGGCTGTTCTTCGGCCAGCATCTTCACGAGTTGGATAACCCCTTCTATGCCCACCTCACCCGCTGGCGGACGACGCGGACCCTGTTCAGGTTGCTCTCGCCCGAGCTGCAGGCTGAGCTACAGGCGGTAAGCCCGGAGGACGACCTTAGAGCGCAATTACCGGCAGATTTCGCGTCCTGGGACGGTCTGGCCCGCGATCAGTACATCGAGGTCAAGACGCTGCTCGAGGGGTACCTGCTGACATCCCAGGGAGACCGCCCGGCGCTGGCCCATGCGGTGGAGACCCGGATCCCGTATCTCGATCATCGCGTGGTCGAATTCGCCAATGGCTTGAGCCCGCGTCTGAAGCTGCGCGCGCTGCGCGAAAAGGTGCTGCTCCGGGCGGCGCTCGCCAATATTCTGCCCGAACGGATCGTGATGCGTCCCAAGCAGCCGTATCGGGCCCCGGATTATCGCTGTTTCTTCGACCGTGGGCAGCCGCTGCCTTATGTCAAAGAAATGCTCAGCGCCTCCCATCTGCGCCGTACCGGGTACTTCCATCCGCCGGTCGTTGAGCACCTGCTCGAGAAGTGCAAGACTGGTCGCCCGCTGGGGGAAGGGGACAGCATGGCGTTCATCGGGGTGCTCTCGACGCAATTGCTGCATGAGCATTTTTTGGCACGACGCGTGTCCGCGGCTCCGGTGACGGGTGCATGACGCTGGACTGGAGCGTGCTCGACATCGACGCCGGTACGGAAGTCGAGCGGATCGCCGGGAGATTGCGCGAGGGCGTGGTAGGGTCTTTGCACAAACGAGGTGCGGTGGTCGCCATCTCGGGCGGCGTGGACAGTGCGGTGTGCGCGGCGCTGGCGGTGCGAGCCTTCGGACCGGAGCGTGTGGTGACTCTGATCCTTCCGGAGCAGGAATCTTCGGCGGACAGTGCGATACATGCCCGGGCGCTGGCCGCGTACCTCGGTATCGAGCCGGTGGAGCAAAATATCGGTCCGACGCTGGCGGCGATTGGATGCTACCACGCGCGGGATGAGGCGGTCCGGCGGGTGGTTCCGGAGTTTGGCGCAGGCTGGCGCATGAAGATCATCGTGGCCGGCGGAACCCAGGGGCGGTTCAACCATTTCCGGCTCGTTGTCGAATCCCCGTCCGGTGAGTCGCACGAGGCGCGGCTCGGCTTGTCCGAATACCTGCAGATCGTGGCCGCAACCAGTTTCAAGCAGCGGATCCGCAAGAGCATCGAATACTTTCACGCCGATCGGCGCAATTACGCGGTGATCGGCACGCCGAACCGTTTGGAATACGACCAGGGCTTTTTCGTCAAAAACGGCGATGGCTCAGCCGACGTCAAGCCGATCGCGCATCTGTACAAATCGCAGGTCTATGCGCTGGCGGCATATCTGCGCTTGCCGGCCGAGGTGACTGCCGCTGCGCCCACCACCGACACCTATAGCCTGCCGCAGGGACAGGACGAGTTCTATTTCTCGCTGCCCTACCGACAGATGGACTTGGCGCTTTGGGCCCTGAATCACAGAATCGATCCGGAGCCGCTCGCGGAGCTGCTCGGACTATCGGTGGAGACGGTCCGACATGTCTATGATGATATCCGCGCGAAACGACGCGCGACGCAATACCTGCATCGGCGGCCGATCCTCGTTGCGCCGGTCGTCGAGATCGAATCTGTATGGTAACTGCTCACCCGGTTTCGGCGTAGAGCTGACCGGATAGGGCCAATTGGATAGCGACGAGAGGGTTGACGCCTTGATTGGCCATGGTCTGAAGGTAGCTCGAGATACGGCAGTAGGCCTGGGCGAACTCGGCTTTGCGGAAGCACCCGGATACTTTCTGCTTCACCTTGCTCATGCGCAGGTCCCGTTCGGCTCTGTTGTTGGTGAAAGGAACGTTCGAGTCCTTGGCGAAAAGCAGCACGGCGGTTTCGTGGTCCTTCAGACGCTCCCAGAGGTTATGGGCATCGGACTTCGCGACCCTGCCTCGTTTGCCATTGTGCTTTGCCGGGATGGGCGGCAGCTCGCGCTCACCGCGGGTGAGGATGTTGCGGTAGTGTTGCTGGAGAGCTTCGTATTCGTGCGGGGTAAGTCGTTTGCGCTTGCGCCTGGAGACGCGGGCGCAGGTCTGCTGCAGGAGCCGCTTCATGTTCTTTGCCCACGCATAGCCATTGGACTCGACGATGAAGGTCAGCTCGCGCAGCAGGTGCGCGCCACAGAGTCCGTGGCCACAGTGCGCGTAGGACAAATAGGACGCCCAGCAATCGTGCACGATCACCCCGCCATATTTGGGGATGATGCCGATGGCGGTCATCGCCTCAAGGCCGCGCTTCTCGTGCACGAACTTCAGCGTGATGTCCCCTGCCGAGCAGACATGTATCCAGTGATTGCGCTTGTCCACGCGGATCGAGGTCTCATCGACATGCATCGCCGGTTCGGTGAGGATCCGCTCGATCGACACTCTCTCCCAGCGCTCGAGCGCCAGGTGCAGCTGCAGCACGTATTTCAGGATCGTCGCCTCGGAGATCAGCTGACCGATCAGGGTGTGAATGGACTGCTGTACCCGCTTCAGGGCGATCATCTGGGCGAGCAGCAGGTTCAGCACGTACGCCTTGATCCCAGAGCCGTACTGCACCGGACCGGAGAAGCTCTCGGGGAACGGCGCGCGGGTCTCCCCGCCACAGTGCGGGCAGGATTTGACCTCGGCATCGACGTGGCTGAGGACTTTCTCAAAGACAATGTCGATCTGGGTGCGCCGTTCGTGACCGCGTGGCCGCACCTGGCGCAGATCCTCCCCACATTCCTCGCAGGCGCTCACCTTGGAGAGCACAACGGTCTCGACGGTGCGGGTATTGGCCGAGCGGCTCGGGTCGTACGCTTTGCCCCGGGTATGGGTGCCGGCGTGGCTCACCGCGCTCTCGTCCTTTTCGCTTCGGGAGGAGGGCTTGCTGGAGTTCGTGCTGGTTTTGCGGGTGTTCTTTTCCATGAACACCGCGATCAGCACCTGCATCAGCATCAGCAGCGCCTCGATCAGGGCGCGGCTCTCAGCCCCGACTTTACCGTCGGCCGACAATTGCCCAAATCGTTCCTTGAGCGCCGTGAACTCCTCGCGCAGGGACTGCTTGTTGAGGCTCGACACGGCAGGGTGCCAGGGCGGCTATTCGCCGGCCTCGACCGCCATCAGCCCCGCCAAGACCGCCAGGCGCTCCGCTGGCGGCATTGCCGCATAGCGGCGTGCCCAGCTCTCGGCTCTGCGCTTGATCGTCTGGCGGTGGGTGTGGTCGCGCCCGGCGTAGCGGGCCCAATGCACCCGGTCGGGCGTGAAGTTGAACCACAGCTTCTCGGTGCGCACCCCGGCCTGGTTCATCACCTGCAGCTCAAGGCTCCGCCAGCCGGTAAGCTGCTCATCGTACAGCGTCGAGGGGTAGCCGGAGAGGATCACCGCGCACGGGAGCCTTTTCAGCAACCCCAGCAGCTCGAGGTGATCGGACTCCTCATTAAGCTCACTCATTCTTGCAATATGTCGATATTACAGTGCCTCACCTCCGCAAGGATGACAGTCGTTCTACCGCGCGGACGCGCCAACCACGACGCTCCACTAGCGTTCCGGCTCCCTCACATATTTCAAAAGCAGAATGACATGAAACGACTCGGAACATTGCATAGTAATCGCAAAATCAAGGTCATGTGTATTGCCGCAATGGTCGTTGCTGCGCATTCGACTGTCGCGGCGGCGCGTCATGCTCGCCGGATAACAATTTCCGTTAACTGGACGCACACCATCATTGTTTCCGACTCTACTCCAACCTTTCAGGTTGTGGTGAATCCAATGCTACGACGCGGCTCCCCTATTTCCAAATCTGCTTTCAAGGCGATCAAGGATATGGGGGCCAACTATGTACGATACGTACCTTGGCTACCGTACCCGAAGCTAGCTGTAGCAGAATTGAAGCCACCTACTGCAACACATACATATTGGAATTTTTCGCTTATCGACCCGATGATGCGACGGTTCATGCGGGCCACTTCAGGACATTCTACGGTAATTAACTTTAGCACCATACCAGAATGGATGTTCAAGACCAAAAAACCGGTTTCATATCCTAGAACTCCAAACACGGTTGACTGGCATTATGAACAAGGCACAAAACTGCGCGATCCAAATTGTCGACAGCTAGCCAATTATTACGCGCGTGTAGTCAGCTGGTTTACGCGCGGCGGCTTTCGCGACCAGCACGGAAAATGGCACGAATCTGGCTATCATTATAAATTCCCATACTGGGAAGTACTGAACGAAATAGACTTTGAGCATCATATGACACCGGAGCAGTATACGCGGCACTATGATGCCATAGTTACTGCGATTCATAAGCTCAGTCCCAGGACAAAATTCATTGCGCTGGCGCTGGCTTTACCTGGAAAAGATGGGGCCAAGTATTTTGAATATTTCCTGAACCACAAAAATCATCTTCGCGGAATTCCGATTAATTACATCTCGTTTCACTTTTACGCATCGCCAGCATTCAGCGAAGGACCTAACGATTGGCAGTACACATTCTTCGATCAGGCCAACGGATTTCTAGCGACCACGCGATACATCATAGCAATTCGAAACCAGCTATCGCCGCAAACGAAGATCGATACGGATGAGCTGGGCGTAATTCTTCCAACCGACAGTTGGGGACTTCGTAAACGCAAGGCACTTCATTATCATATTGCGAAGATATACTGGAACGCTGCGGCATCATTGTATGCCTATCTATTTGTGCATCTATCGCGACTCGGAATCAACGTCATTGGAGAGTCACAATTAGTTGGATATCCATCGCAATTTCCAAGTGTCTCAATGATTAATTGGAAAACCGGTAAACCTAATGCGCGCTATTGGGTACTGAAGATGATTGTCGATAATTTTCATCCTGGAGATAGACTCGTATCGACGACCGCATCGGATCTTGCGATCTCAGCACAGGCGTTCGAGACCACCAATACTCGCAAGCTACTACTCATTAACAAGAGAAATCGCTCTGTGGAAGTTCATCTCCCGAAGTCGCTTAACGGTTCTGAAGAATCGATTGTGGATGAAGCCACGGGTGATGAGCCTGCTCGAGAGGTAGTGAATATAAAAAATAGACTCCTATTGCCGCCGTTCGCGGTCGCGGTAATAACGAGTCGTTAATGCCGACGTCACTGTCCATAAATTAGCGCAGATTGGGCAAGAGGCGACCGTGCGAAGGTTCGAACCTAGGACGTCAGGCGTTTTCGACACCGGGCGGACAATTTTGGACAGCGGCATCCCTGCAGAACGCATGTTCCGGGCGTTCGAGCAATTCGACGCGGCGTACGCGAACATGCATGCGGTATCGACAGCGGTGGAGTGCGCTAATTGTCTTGGTGTTATTATCTATCGTCCCCACCGACTCTGACATGACTCCACACCCATTGCTTGGAGTCCTTTTCCATTGGGTCGGCGGGTTCGCTGCGGCGAGCTTCTACGTACCCTACCGAGCCGTGCGTGGCTGGTCGTGGGAAGTACTTTGGCTCGTCGGTGGCGTCTTCAGCTGGATCCTGGCACCATGGATCTTTGCCGCGTTCGGTACGCACCACTTGCTTGCGGTGCTAGAGGCAACTCCGCGGGGTACGCTCGCGCTGTGTTATTTTTTCGGCTTGTTGTGGGGCTTCGGCGGGCTGACTTACGGGCTTACCGTGCGTTACCTTGGCATCGCGCTCGGTACCGCAGTCGCGCTCGGCCTCACGGCGGCGTTCGGCACTCTTATCCCACCACTGGTCAGCGGTCAATTCTTCGGCAGCCTCATTCACACGACCGGCGGTCGCGTCGTCCTGCTCGGCATCGCCGTGGCACTCGTGGGTATCGCCGTCGTCGGCAAAGCTGGTCATGACAAGGAGCGCGAGCAGTCCGCACGTCATCTCATGGAGCAGGATCGCACACTGCCGCGCCAGAGGGACTTTAGCAAGGGCATCGCACTCGCGATCTTCTGCGGCGTTATGAGCGCCTGCTTCGCTTACGGACTCGATGCCGGAGGTCCAATCCGCCACCTGGCACTCGCACAGGGCACCGGCACGCTCTGGCAGGGACTGCCTGTGCTGGTGGTCGTCTTGCTGGGTGGTTTCACCACCAATGCCGTCTGGTGCTTATACCTGATCATCCGCAATTCCAGTGCGGCGGACTTGACCAGAACCTTAGACGAAACAGGCAGGACGGTCTCGCTACAACGTAACTACCAGCTTTGCGCCCTCGGCGGCATTGCTTGGTATCTACAGTTCTTTTTTTATACCATGGGGGAAAGTCAGATGGGCCGCTACGGCTTTTCCAGTTGGACGTTGCACATGTCGAGCATCATTATTTTCGCAACCATCTGGGGTCTAGTGCTGAAAGAATGGCGAGGAGCGAGCCGGAAAAGTATTGCGACCATGACGGTGGGGCTCGTGACCTTGGTCGGTGCGACAGTGGTGATCGGATTGGGAAACTACATCGTGGTGCATGGATGAGCAACGAGGAGCCTAACGGGCGGTTCAATGCGCTCCGTCTATCCGAACACGAATACGGCTTTTTGGCCGCGTCCCGTACTCGGACACCGCCTACCGTGTCACAGGCCGGATCCGTTACAACGCCACTACCCTGGGACGGTGCAGACTCTCGCGTTCATCGAGCAATAGAGCGTCCGTCGTTGCTCGCAAACCATCCCGATTCGTGGGCTGGCAATCTCTGGGCGAGTTAATGCCACGCTTGCGCCAGCTCAGTGACGCTGTAAATTCACTTGATTTAAGTTGAACTGAGTATTCGATAATTATTGTTCGCTGAGTGGAGCCAACGCATGCCGTGGAAACGCCGGCCCTTTAATGGGCGTAACATTGCTTCTGCCCAGAACATCGCGGATTTGCGTGCTGCGGCGCGCCGAAGAGTTCCAGGATTTGCTTTCGAATATGTGGAAGGCGGCTCAGAAGATGAGGCGACGCTAAACGGCAATCGGACAGCGTTCGCCGCCTTGCGCTTTGTTCCGTCGACACTAATCGATACGCAAGGTCGCAGTCTCGCGACGGAACTGTTCGGAACTCCTTGTAGCGCACCGATTGCTATTGCACCAACTGGCTTGAACGGCATGTTGCATCCACACGGCGATATTGCACTCGCACGCGCCGCCGCCGCATTTGGCATCCCTTTCACGCTGAGCACCCTTTCGACCACACTCCTCGAGGATGTCGCACGCGAAGCCGGCGGACGGCTGTGGATGCAGTTGTATGTCATGAAAAATAGAACGATCGCCGAAGACATCATGCATCGGGCGGCCACCGCCGGGTATGAAGCACTCCTCTTTACGACGGATGCCAATGTCTTCGGAAGCAGAGAATGGGACAAGCGCAACTATTCGAAACCAGGCAAACCCCGCTTAAACGCCGTGCTCGACACAGTACGGCATCCTCGCTGGCTCAGCCGTGTTCTGGCCCGGCACGGCATTCCGCGCTTCCGTAATATCGAGAATTTTCTGCCGCCCGGGGCAACCAATGCGGTTGGCGGCAGTACGATCATTCCGCAGATGTTCGAGGCCACACTCACCTGGGAAGACATTGCCTGGGTTCGGGAGCACTGGCCACGTAAACTCCTGATCAAGGGCGTGCTGACGGTGGCGGATGCACGCCGGGCGGCCACTTTAGGTTGCGATGGCATCGTGCTCACCAATCATGGCGGACGTCAGCTAGACTATTGTGTCGCACCTGTCGAGGTGCTAGAAGAAATCGCCTCTGCAGTTGGCGACCGACTGACACTCATGCTCGACAGCGGCGTGCGCCGTGGTACCGACATCGCCAAGGCGCTCGCGCTAGGCGCGGACGGCGTGATGGTAGGACGCGCAACGCTGTATGGTCTTGCGGCGGCAGGTGAGTATGGTGCGAAACGGGCCCTCGAGATGCTCACTACTGAGCTCGATCGTGTCATGGGACAAGTCGGATGCCGCTCGATCAACGACATCGGGCCGCACTTGCTGCGTAGAGCAGCTCGATCTGCGGAACGCTGATTCTATGATTTTTCCCGAG
>JAJZZR010000158.1 GCA_021797465.1 Pseudomonadota bacterium
AGATCCTGGACCCGCGGCACCGGATGGCGGCCGAGTTTGCTACCATAGCGGGAAAGCCATGCGAGGAAGGCCATGATTTTATAAAGCTGCGTTACGCCAAGACCGCTCAGCCAGCCAAGCAGGAGCAGGAG
Source organism: Pseudomonadota bacterium (assembly GCA_021797465.1). Lineage (GTDB taxonomy): Bacteria > Pseudomonadota > Gammaproteobacteria > Steroidobacterales > Steroidobacteraceae > 13-2-20CM-66-19. The sequence continues at coordinate 132 of JAJZZR010000158.1, forward strand.
CAGGAGCGTCGGGGCGAGTGACGCCATCTGGCCATAAGCAGCCGCGCCGACGGCGAGCAGCATGGCTAGGCCGAGGGCAACGAAGGCAGCGATCGCCGCGCGGTTGTGCAATTCGATCTGCCGCCGCCGCCGGCTGCGATAGAGCCGCACGACATCGATGAGGTAGAGGCCGAGCGCGAGCACGATCGCGAGCCGGCCGATCTGCTCCGCGAGCCAAACCCCGCCGCCCGGGAAAATGAGTCCGCCGAGCCCGGCGGCGAACGCGAGGAAAAATCCACCCGCGCCGCTCACCAGCACGGCGACGCCGAGCGCCCCGCGATCATGCGGGGCGAGCATGAACATCGGCAGCAATTCGTAGGACACGCCGATCGCGGTCAGGGTGAACCAGCCGCCGATCCCGGCCAAGACGTGATCGCCGAGGCCGTCGCCGAGCAGCAGGGCGAGCCCCGGGCCGAGCCGCGGTCCAAGCGCCGGCACCGTCAAAGCGACGGCAAAAGCAAGGCCGAGGAAAACGGTGAGCAGCAGAAAGCCAAGGCCGGCGAAAACGAATCGAGCGCTGAGCGGCGCCGGTCGCTTGGCGATCAGCGGCACCAGCAGCGCCGCCGCGCCGGCCAGCACGGCAAGCGTCACCAGGCCACCACCGGCCGGCAATAGTAGCGCCGCCGCGTCACCTCGGCCGAGCGCGAGAAACCCGATGATCATGAGCGCAAGGCCGCTTTCCACCCCGATCAGGGTCACGAGCGGCCAGATCTGGCTTGGCAAGACCCGCGCGGTGATCACCGGAACAAACTGAAACAACGCCCCAAACATCAGCAGAGTGAGCCAGCCTATGGTCAGCGTGTGAACCATCGCGAGGCTTGCCGGTGCGCTCGCTGGTGCGACTGGCCAGGCAAAGCCCGACACCGAAAGCGCTAAGCCCAAGCCGAAATTGACCACCGCGCAGGCAAATATCGCTGGCGTCCACCGCGACAGGCGATCACTCGTCGGGATCATGCCGCCTTACCTCTTGTCCTGCACCAGCATTGGTGACCTCTGTCTCATTTATCGCGCCAAGCGGTGTTCCGCGGGCCGGGGGTGCGCGGGGGGCCTTCACCGAAAAAGGTATATCGTCGATCCATGTTTAGGCCACAGCCACTGGCTTGGCAAGGGCGCACGATGTAGCCCGCCGTCTTGCAGAAACAGCTTCGCCGCCGGAAATCATGAGGCTCTGCGGCTGCGCCGTCATGATCAGTCTACCCCGGCCCGCAGCCTTGCCAATGTCCGAAGCGTCGCCTGCGCACGGGTTTGCGCGCTACTCAGCGTGGTCTCGTCCTGCGCCCGTTCCGCCACCGCGAGATAACGCTCGGCATTGCGCGAGAGCGCCCGCAACCGACCGGCACGGGTCGTGGCAGCTTTGACTTCAGCTTCCCAAACGCTGCCCTGCTGCTCCAACGCCACCATGTCGGTGGGCAGCGGCGTCACGAACGGACGCTCAGAATGAAAGGCGGCTCGCCGCGAGCGGCGCAGGATCGCGGCGTGCTCGAGTTCCTCGCGCGCAAGATCTTCCGCCTGGGCGCGAAGGGCAGGCGTTGCGGCATGAGCGGCGATAGAGGCATAGGTTGCAAAGGCGTGCTCCTCGGCCCGCACGGCAAGCGAGAGCGCGCGATAAGGGGTTAGCAACGCCGATTGCCACAGCGCGTCGTCCTCATCGGGTGTCGGCGGCGGAGAATAGGTTTCCTCCGCAATCGGACCAAACGCCACGGCGTGGCGCGCCTCCATTTCAGCCAGGCGTGCGAAGAGCGCTGCGAGTTCCGGTTCCCCTTCCGCCGCCCACCATGCCGCCAAATGTCGATAACGTCGCATCGCTGCCGCCTCCAATGCCGCGGCCGTGGAACGAAGCGCCATTGCCGAAACCGTTTCCTGCCCCGGGTTTTCCGCCATTGGCTGGCCCTTTCTCTCCGCTTTCTCTTCTATCCTGCACAACAGGCAGGCGCTATTAATTGATGCAAATCAATTACACCTATAACGAGTTCGTGCTTGATAGCGCTCGGTTCAGGCCTGGCGGGCAGGTCTCCGAGTGCGGCAAATAAGGCGATCCTCCGATAATGCAGCCCTCTCTTCGCACGGCTTCGCGTCTCTTCCCTCCGCTCCTCTGGTTAGTAGGGTGGTTTTTCGTTCTTGCCGCGCCGACGCCGGCCATTGCCCAAAGCCGGCTTGCCGAGTTTCTTGCCGCGGTACCCCCCGCCCAACTCTTCCCGGGCGCGGACCATTATGATGTGCCGCAGGGCAACCCGCCGGTCGCGATGGTGCGGAGCGGCGAGCGCCTCCTCGGTTACGCCTTTGTCAACGCCGACTGGGTCGATTCCACCGGCTATTCTGGCAAGCCCATCCAAATCCTGGTCGGCCTCTCCACCGAGGGCAAGATCGCCGGTGCGCGGCTGATGGCGCATCACGAACCGATCGTGCTGATCGGCATACCGCCGGCAAAGATCGCGCAGTTCATCGCCGGCTATGTCGGGCGCGATGTGCTCGCGCTGGCGCATAACGGGCCAGAAGGGCAGCCGCCAGTTGATATTATAAGCGGCGCGACCGTTACCGTCACTGTCATCGGCGAGAGCTTGATACAATCCTCGATCAAGGTCGCACGCGCCGAGGGCATGGCCGGGGCGGCCTTGGCGGCAGTCGCGGCGCCACGCGGCGCTCTCGACCCCGCACATCAGGCGCCGGCGGACTGGATCGGCCTTCTCGGCGATGGCAGTCTGCGGCGTTTGCAGTTGACTGTCGGCGAGGTCAACGATGCCTTTCTCCGCGCCGGCGCCAAGGAGGCTGCAAATAGCCCGGAATCGACTAACCCGACGGATTTCTTTATCGATCTCTACGTCGCGCCGGTGTCTGTTCCGGCAATCGGGCGGCGGCTGCTTGGCGAACGCTATGACGCCTTCGCCAAGACCCTCGCCCCCGGCCAGCAGGCGATTCTGATCGCGGCCAATGGCGCTTATTCCTTCAAGGGCTCGGGCTATGTGCGGGGCGGCATTTTCGACCGCATCGCGCTCATTCAGGGCGAACAAACCATCCGCTTTCGCGATCATGACCATACGCGGCTCGGCGATGTCCATGCGCCGGGAGCACCGGATCTCCGCGATGTCGACATTTTTCGTATTCCAGCGACAAGCCATTTCGACGTCACCGAGCCCTGGCGCCTACAACTCCTCGTCGAACGAGCATTTGGCGCGCGCGGCAAATCCTTCCTCACCTTTGAGACCAGCTATCGCCTCCCAGACGCCTATCTCAAGCCCTTGCCTGCAGCACCTATCGCCACCCCGCGTACAGAAACGGCCCCTGTCGCCGCCGCCATGCCGGTGTGGCGGATCATGTGGCGCGCAAAAATCGGTCAAGTGAGCATCCTCGCCGCCGCGCTCGCTTTACTCACGGGGATTTTCTTCTTCCAAGACGCACTGGTAAAGCGCCCTAAACTTTATGACTGGGTACGCGTCGCCTATCTTCTGTTCACGGTTTTCTGGATCGGATGGTACGCCGAGGCACAACTTTCCGTAGTGAATGTTCTCGCTTTCTTCGATGCGCTCCGCACCGGGTTTCGCTGGGACTACTTCCTGATGGCCCCGCTGATCTTCGTGCTCTGGTTTGCCACCGCGGCCTCCATCCTGTTCTGGAATCGCGGCGCCTTCTGCGGCTGGTTGTGCCCCTTCGGCGCCCTACAGGAACTTCTTAACCGGGCGGCGAAACTGTTGCACGTGCCGCAATTGCGAGTCCCATTCTTCATTCACTCCCGCCTGGTCGCGGTAAAATACGTGATTTTTCTTATTCTGTTTGGAATTTCTCTCTCGGCCCTCGCGACCGCCGAACAGGCGGCCGAGGTCGAGCCTTTCAAGACCGCGATCATCCTGCATTTTGCGCGTGGCTGGCCATTTGTGCTCTATGCTGGCGCGCTGCTCGCAGCAAATCTCACGGTGGAGCGCTTTTTTTGCCGTTATCTTTGCCCGCTTGGCGCGGCCCTCGCCATCCCGGCGAGGCTACGTATGTTCGACTGGCTGCGCCGCTATCGGGAATGTGGCAATCCTTGCCAGCGTTGCGGCAATGAATGCCCGGTGCAGGCGATCCATCCCGAAGGACATATCAACCCCAACGAATGTATCCAGTGCCTGCATTGCCAGATGCTCTATCACCACGACCAAAAATGCCCCGTTATGATCCAACGCCGGTTAAAGCGGGAAAAATATAGCTCCTCTTCCCCTCCCGCGATTCCACCGCGGATAAAGGTCTCGGCCGTAACGCGAGAGACCGATTTACCGAGGTGATGCCACTTCGATTGCCGTCGGAAGCTGTCCAGAAAACCCCTTCACAAAGGAGACTACCGTGAGTGACGACAAACCCACCAATGAAACTCCAGCCAATGTCGGCCGCCGTGGCTTGCTCGGTACCACCGCCGCAGCCGCCGCCCTGGCGGGGCTCGCCGCCGGCGCGTCGTCGAGCGCCCTCATGCGCGAGGCAAAGGCCGCGGCTAGCGACGCCAGTACCGAGGTACGGCCAGGTGACCTCGATGAGTATTATGGTTTCAACAGTGGCGGGCAGAGTGGCGAGTTGCGCGTCCTCGGGATGCCATCCGGGCGCGAATTGATGCGGATTCCGGTATTCAACCGCGACAGCGCGACCGGGTGGGGCTTGACGAACGAGAGCCGCAAGATCCTGACAGAAGGATTGCTGCCTGCTACTAAAAAATTTCTTGAAAGCCGCGGCGGGGTCTACGTAAATGGTGATCTCCATCACCCGCATATGTCCTTTACGGACGGCACCTATGACGGGCGCTATATCTTCGTAAACGACAAAGCCAACTGTCGCGTCGCGCGCATCCGCTGTGACGTGATGAAGACCGACAAAATCATTGAGATACCGAATGCCTCGGATATCCACGGTATGCGTCCGCAGCGATACCCGCGCACCGGCTACATTTTTTGCAACAGCGAACACCCGATCCCGGTCCCGAACGATGGCAAGGTTCTCGACGATCCGAAGAAGAACTACTGGTCGATTTTCACTGCGGTTGACGGTGACACGATGACAGTTGCATGGCAGGTTCTAGTGGATGGTAACCTCGATAATTGTGACGCCGACTATCAAGGCAAATACGCCTTCTCAACATGCTACAATCCCGACAAAGGCACCAATCTGCAACAAATGACGGCGCACGACTGGTCGTGGGCGGTGGTTTTTAATATCAAGCGCATCGAGCAGGCGGTGACCTCCGGCGATTACAAGGAGATTAACGGCGTCAAAGTCGTCGATGGGCGTAAGGGTTCAAAATACACGCGCTACATCCCGGTGCCGGGCTCTCCGCACGGCGCGAACGCGGCGCCCGATGGCATCCACGTTGTCTTCAACGATAAGCTCTCGCCGACCGTCACCGTGATCGATGTTCGCAAGCTAGACGATCTCTTCGACGACAAGATCAAGCTGCGCGACGTCGTCGTGGCGGAGCCACAGGTCGGCCTCGGCCCACTGCATACCGCCTTCGATGGCAAAGGCAATGCCTTCACGACCACCTTCATCGACAGCCAGATGGTGATGTGGAACATCGACAAGGCAAGGCGGGCCTTTGCAGGGGAAAAAGTGGATCCTATCCTTCAGAAGCTCGATGTTCATTACCAACCAGGCCACAATCACACGTCAATGGGCGAAACGAAAGAGGCAGATGGGAAATGGCTCGTTTCGCTCAATAAGTTCTCGAAAGATCGCTTCCTTCCCGTTGGTCCTTTGCATCCAGAGAATGATCAGCTGATCGATATCTCGTCCGGTAAGATGGTTCTTGTCGCTGATCACCCAGCTTTTGCCGAACCGCACGACATGATCATCGTGCATCGGTCCAAAATCAATACCCAACAAGTCTGGAAACGCGACGACCCGATGTGGGACGATATCCGCAAACAGGCCGCAAAGGATGGAGTCAAATTAGAAGAAGCGGCAAACATAATTCGTGATGGCAACAAAGTGCGAGTCTATATGCACTCTAATGCTCCTGAATACAGCCTCGACCGCATCGAGGTCAATGAGGGGGATGAGGTCACGATTATCCTCACCAATATGGACGACATTGAGGACCTGACACATGGTTTTACCATAACGAGTTATGGCATAAACATGGAGATATCGCCTCTGCAAACGGCGTCTGTTACGTTCATCGCCGATCGCCCAGGTGTACATTGGTACTACTGTCAGTGGTTCTGCCATGCTTTGCACATGGAAATGTCGAACCCAATGATCGTCCACCCAAAATCGGCGTAAGCATGAGCCGCGTGCGCAGGATATTGCAAGCCTTCGTTCTTATATTCTATCTCGCGGCGTCTGCGCACGCGGCAACTCTTGACGTGCAAGCAAATGAAAATTTACAAGCCGCGATCAATAAGGCGGCACCTGGTGACATCGTAGTTCTTGCGCCAGGAATCTATCATGGGGAGATCTTGATCGCTATCTCAAGGCTTACGCTGTGTGGAAAGAAAGGCGCCATCATCGATGGCAACGATGTGGGGCATGCGGTCACGCTTGCCGCCCCTGACATTACGGTCCGTGGGCTGATCGTACGAAATTCCGGACGTGATATACTCGCCAAAGATGCTGGTGTTTTCATAGGCCAGGAGGCACGCGGTGCTAAAATCACGGATAACCAATTCGTTGACAATGCGGTAGGCGTGTTCCTCGACAATGCGTCCGCGATCCTAGTGCAACATAACCTGTTTGAAGGACTACAGAAGCTCAGAATGAGCGAACGCGGGCCGGGCATCGCGGTCTATGGTACGCGCGAGGCACGCATTTTGGATAACGACTTCCGCTATGGCCGCGATGGGATATTTGCGGTGACAAGTGCCAATCTTACCATTGGCGAAAATCGTTTTCGTGACCTCCGCTTTGCTGTGCATTTCATGTACAGCAATGCAAGCATCGTGTTCGAAAATGAGTCTGTACGGAACGACATTGGTTACGCGATGATGTATTCTGACCACCTTGAGCTCCGCGACAATGTCTCTGATAACGACCGCGAACACGGAATGCTTTTTAACTATGCCAATTATAGTAACGTGGCTAATAACGTTGTTATTGGAAGCGATAAATGTGTTTTTATATACAATGCGAACAAAAATCGCTTTGTTGGTAATTGGTTCGAGCGGTGCGGAATCGGGATTCATTTCACGGCAGGATCGGAGGGTAACTCTATCGCTGGCAACGCGTTCATAGAGAATAGAAATCAAGTCAAATACGTTGGTACGCGTTATCTGGATTGGTCAGAAAACGGGCGCGGCAATTACTGGAGCGACAATCCGGCCTTTGATCTCCACGGACGAGGGGTTGCTGATACTGCCTATCGCCCGAACGATATCGTCGATCAGGTGGTGTGGCGCGCGCCTGCCGCGAAACTGTTGCTCAACAGTCCGGCGGTCGAGGTGTTACGCTGGGCGCAGACGGCGTTTCCGGCGCTCCATCCCGGTGGTGTCATCGATAGCGCGCCGCTGATGGCGCCCGTCCGCCCGCCAGCGCTCGCGCGCCTCGATCGCGCATCTGAGGCAGGTGAGCGCCCGTGATCCCGCGCACTATCGTGCTCGAGCATGTCTCGAAAAGCTTTGGCAAGCAGGTCGCGGTGCATGATGTCCATCTCGCCCTTGCCGCTGGAGAATGCATCGGGCTGGTCGGCCATAATGGTGCCGGGAAGACCACGCTGATCAAGCTTATGCTTGGACTTTTACGTCCCGATTCTGGCCATATCAGCGTGCTCGGCGCGGATCCTGCCGGGCATCAAGCGGCCCAGACGAGGCGCGTGATTGGATATATTCCAGAAAATGTTGCGCTCTATCCATCTCTCACCGGAGGGGAGACGCTCGCCTTCTATGCCCGCCTGAAGGGGATTGCATCCGTGGTGGCACAGCCGCTGCTCGCCCGAGTTGGGCTTTCGGTGGAGGCGACCCGGCAGCCGGTCCGTACCTATTCCAAAGGCATGCGCCAGCGTCTCGCTCTTGCGCAGGCCATGCTCGGGGCACCGCGCGTGTTGCTACTCGATGAGCCGACCAGTGGCCTCGACCCCGCGCTTCGCCAGAGTTTCTATGAAATTCTCAAAGAGTTACGCGATCGCGGCGCAACCGTTTTGCTTTCATCACATCAACTCGCGGAACTGGAGGGCGAGGTAGACCGCGTGGTGGTGATGAATCAGGGCCGCATGATGGCTGATGGCGATCTGCAGCATTTGCGTCGACTTGCGGGCATCATGCCACGTGTGCGAATTCGCCTGGCTAGTACGAACGCGTCTCCACCCGTGGGCTGGCAAGCGGTTACGGATGGCATGTGGGAAATGCCGTCCGCGGAGGAGGAGATCGCTGACCGGCTTCGTGCGCTGCCGGTCAATGTAGCGATGGTTGAAATCCTCAGACCCACGCTCGATGACATTTATGCTGCGTTTCTGCGCCGCCCAGGAGACGTAGCATGAGCGTCATTCTCGCGATCGCAGACAAGGAGATTCGCGACGGGCTTCGGAATCGCTGGGTGATGGCGATCACCGTGCTGCTCGCTCTGTTCGCACTCACACTGGTGTTTCTCGGCGCCAGCCCAACCGGCACAGTGCGTACCGGTGCGTTGACCGTTACCGTCGTCAGCCTTTCCAGTCTGTCGATTTTTCTTCTACCTCTGATCGCGCTGTTGCTATCCTTCGACGCCATCGTCGGTGAGATGGCCGGAGGGACGCTTACCCTTCTGCTGGCCTATCCGCTCGCGCGCTGGCAGGTTGTTATCGGTAAATTCCTGGGTCATTCGGTGATCCTTACCATTGCAACGACCATCGGCTATGGCTGCGCCGGCGCCGTGATTGCGCTAAGCGCCGGGAGTGGTGGCGGCTGGGGTGGTTTTTTGTTGCTCATCGCCTCTTCTATTCTGCTCGGCGCCGCCTTCATCGCCATAGGCTATGTTATCAGCGTGATCGTTGATGATCGCGCCGCCGCCGCCGGGTTCGCGATCGGCGTCTGGCTGGTTTTCGTGCTTATCTACGATATGGCATTGCTCGGCGCGCTGGTCGCCGATCAAGGACGCCTGTTGAGCGCGCAAATCGTAAATTGGCTGCTGTTGTTCAATCCGGCAGACGCCTATCGGATGCTCAATCTCGGGG
>JAJZZR010000271.1 GCA_021797465.1 Pseudomonadota bacterium
CCGAAGGACATCGCCCCGCGTCCTCCCGATGCGCCCTGCATCTGCCGCAGCATGTAGGCGAACAGCACGACCAGCACCAGCACGGGCAGCAGCTGGATGAGGATCTGCTCGAGAATGCCCTCGCCCTTGGGCGGCTTGCCGGAGATGTCGACGTTGTGCTGCTCGAGCGCGCCGATCAACGCCGTGTAGTTCGTCTCCGGATTGAAGGTCTTGAACTTCTTGTGGTTGGTCAGTTGCCCATAGAGCATCGTCCCCTGGAACGTCACCGAGGAGACGTGATTGTCCTCGACGTCGTGCAGGAACGTGGAATAGGTCATGACCTGGGGCTGGTTCGTGTTCGGAATGTAGCGGCTGAAGACCGCCAGCAGAATCACGACGATAACCACCCAGAGGATGATGTTTTTGGTCAGATCGTTCATCGCATCAGCACGCTACACCAAGCGGTAGTCCTTAGCCAGCATATACATTTCGGCGCTGCGGGCACGGGACGCCGTCGGCTTGATCAGCTTGATCTTGCCGAACTGCCTGCGCGTGGTACGAACCAGCGCCTCGAATCCAGCTCCCTGAAAGAGCTTGATCAGGGCGCCGCCTCCAGGCTTCAAGACCCGCCCCGCCATATCCAGCGCAAGCTCCGCCAAGTCCATGGCCCGCGGCTGATCGACCGCATCGATCCCACTGAGGGCCGGAGCCATGTCTGAGAGCACCCAGTCTACCTGCCGCCCGGGCAGACGCTCGAGGATACCGTCAAATACGGCCGGATCCCGAAAGTCTCCCTGCACGAATTCCACGCCCGCAAGCGCCGTCATGGGAAGGATATCCGTGGCGAGCACCTGCCCGCTACGACCCAGCCGTCGACGCGTGTACTGGCTCCATGCCCCCGGAGCGGCGCCAAGATCGAGGCAGATCGCACCTGATCGGAACATTTTTTCCCGCAGATCGATCTCTTCGAGCTTGAATGCCGCCCGTGACCGCCAGCCTTCCGCCTGCGCCCGCTTCACGAATGGGTCGGAAAAGTGCTCGTTGAGCCACCGACTGCTACTTTGGGACCGCTTTGCCATATCGGTCTGTAGAATGCCCCAATGTCCACTACCCAGACACTCACCGAACGCCAGCGTCGCCATCTTCGCGCGCTGGCCCATGCGCTCAAGCCTGTGGTTCGCCTCGGAGCGGCCGGCCTGACCGACTCCGTCGTGCGAGAGACCGAGCGTGCCCTGGCTGACCATGAGCTGATCAAGGTCAAGGCCGCCGCGGCCGACGCCGAGGCACGCGACACGCTGCTCGCCGGCTTGGCCGAACGAACCGCGAGCGCGCTGGTACAGCGCATCGGTCACTGCGCGGTGCTCTATCGGCCGCGGGACGACGTGCCGCGCATCGTGATTCCCGGCCACTAGGCGCTTACTCGAACCGTACCTCGACGATTTCGAAGGAGCGCACCCCGCCGGGGGCTGAGACGTCCACCACGTCTCCCTCGGACTTGCCGACCAGCGCCCGCGCAATGGGCGAGGTGATCGAAATCCGACCCGCGTTGACATCCGCCTCGTCCTCGCCCGCAACCTGATAGATGAGCCGGTTACCGGCTTCGTCCTCGAGCTCGACCACCGCGCCGAAGACCACTCTGCCGGTATTCGGAAGCGTGCGCGGATCGATCACCTCGGCGCTCGAGAGCTTCGTCTCGATTTCCCGAATCCGACCCTCGATGAAACTCTGCTGCTCCCGTGCGGCGTGATACTCGGCGTTCTCGGACAAATCGCCGTGGCTGCGCGCCTCCGCGATCGCCTTGATGATCGCCGGACGGGACTCGCTCTTCAGCCGCTTCAGCTCGACGCGCAGCGCCTCGGCGCCGCGCAGCGTCATCGGAGTACGTTTCATGCGCGCACCGCCTCCCGATGCAGATCCTGGAGGCGGTTGACTTCCACCTCATCGAGATGATCGAGGGCCTCGCACGTGGCCAACCCCGCGGCGAGCGTCGTGTAATACGTCACGCGGCGGTGCACCGCCTCGCGGCGAATGGAGTTCGACTCCCTGATGGCGAGCTTGCCCTCGGTGGTATTGATGATGAGATCGATCTCGTCGTTCTTGATCATATCCACGACGTGCGGCCGGCCCTCGCGCACCTTGTTGACGCGCCGGCACGCGATGCCGGCCTCCGTCAACGCCCGGGCGGTGCCTTCGGTCGCGAGCAGCTCGAATCCCCGGTCGATGAGGCGTCGGGCCAGCTGCACGGCCCCGGGCTTGTCGCGGTCGCGAACGCTGATGAAGCATACGCCCTGGCGCGGCAGCGTCACACCCGAGGCGCTTTGTGCTTTGGCGTAGGCCTCCCCGAAGGTGCGGCCGGTACCCATGACTTCCCCGGTCGATTTCATCTCGGGTCCGAGTATGGGGTCCGCTTCCGGGAATTTCACGAACGGGAAGACCGCTTCCTTGACCGAGTAGTACTCCGGGGTACGGACCTCGCCAACCCCGAGAGCCGCCAGGCGGCGTCCCGTCATCACGCGCGCGGCGATTTTCGCCAGCTGCAGTCCGGTGGCCTTGGAAACAAACGGCACCGTGCGCGAAGCCCGCGGGTTGACTTCCAGCACGTAGATCACGCCATTCTGGATGGCGAACTGTATGTTCATCAGGCCCACCACCTGCAACGCGTTGGCGAGCTTGCGCGTCTGCTCGCGCAGTTGCGCCTGCAGGTCGGCGCTGAGGCTGTTCGGCGGCAGGCAGCACCCGGAATCCCCCGAGTGCACCCCGGCCTGCTCGACGTGCTCCATGATGCCCCCGATCAGCACCTGCTCCCCGTCGCATACCGCGTCGACATCGACTTCGATCGCCACATCGAGGAACCGATCAAGGAGCACGGGACTGTCATTGGAGACCTGCACCGCGTGCGTCATGTAGCCGCGCAGGTCCTCTTCGTTGAACACGATCTCCATCGCCCGACCACCGAGCACATACGAAGGCCGCACCACCAGCGGGAAGCCGACCTCGCGGGCGAGCTGCACGGCCTGATCCTCGGTCCGGGCCGTCGCGTTGGCCGGCTGCCGAAGTCCGAGCTTCTGCACCAGCGCCTGGAACCGCTCGCGATCCTCGGCCGCGTCGATCGATTCCGGCGAGGTGCCGATGATGGGCGCGCCGGCCTGCTCGAGCGCCCGGCAAAGCTTCAGGGGCGTCTGCCCGCCGAACTGGACGATGACGCCCTCGGGCTTTTCCTTGGCGAGGATCTCCAGCACGTCCTCGAGCGTCAGCGGCTCGAAGTACAGCCGATCGGACGTGTCGTAATCGGTAGAGACGGTTTCGGGATTGCAGTTGACCATGATGGTCTCGAATCCGTCCTCGCGCAGGCTCAGCGCCGCGTGCACGCAGCAGTAGTCGAATTCGATTCCCTGGCCGATGCGGTTGGGCCCGCCGCCGAGGATCATGATCTTGCGCCGCCCGGTGGGCTCGGACTCGCACTCCTCCTCGTACGTCGAATACAGGTAGGCCGTCGCTGTCGCGAACTCCGCCGCGCACGTGTCCACCCGCTTGTACACCGGGCGCACGCCGAGGTCGTGGCGCTTGTGGCGCACCGCCTGCTCGGGCATCTCGACCAGCCTGGCAAGACAGGCGTCGGAGAACCCCTTGCGCTTCAGCGCACGCAGCCGCGCGCCCGTCAGCCCGGCGAATCCTTCCTCGCGTACGCGCGCCTCCTCGGAAATCAGATCCTCGATCTGCGCCAGGAACCACGGATCGATGCGTGTCAGCTCCGAGACGTGCTCGAACGTCCAGCCGGCGCGCAACGCATCGGCCACGTACAGCAGACGATTCGGGCCCGCGGCGCGCAGCTCGTGAGTCAGCCGGCCCTCGGCCTCCTCGCCGGCGGCCGGCAGCGGCTGCGGCGTCAGACCGTCGAGCCCCGTCTCCAGGCCCCGCAACGCCTTTTGCAGCGACTCCTGGAACGTGCGGCCGATGGCCATGACCTCGCCGACCGACTTCATCTGCGTCGTCAGCCGGTCATTGGCCGCGGGAAACTTCTCGAACGTGAAGCGGGGAATCTTCGTGACCACATAGTCGATGGCCGGCTCGAACGAGGCCGGCGTCGCGCCGCCGGTGATGTCGTTCTTCAGCTCGTCCAACGTATAGCCGACGGCAAGCTTCGCGGCGATCTTGGCGATCGGAAATCCGGTCGCCTTGGACGCGAGCGCCGAGGAGCGCGACACGCGCGGGTTCATCTCGATCACCAGCAGCCGGCCGTCGCGCGGATTGACCGCGAACTGGACGTTCGAGCCGCCCGTATCGACCCCGATCTTGCGCAGCACCGCGATCGAGGCGTCGCGCATGCGCTGATACTCTTTGTCGGTGAGCGTGAGAGCCGGCGCCACGGTGATCGAATCACCGGTATGCACGCCCATCGGATCGAGGTTCTCGATCGAGCAGACGATGATGCAGTTGTCCTTGCTGTCGCGCACCACCTCCATCTCGAATTCCTTCCAGCCGATCACCGACTCCTCGAGCAGCACCTCGGATGTCGGCGAGGCGTCGAGTCCGCGCGCCACGATCGCCTCGAGCTCCTCGCGGTTGTACGCGATGCCGCCCCCGGAGCCGCCCAGGGTGAAGGATGGACGGATGACGATCGGAAAGCCGATGTCCCCGGCGACCGCGAACGCCTCATCGAGGCTGCGCGCCATCTGCGAATGCGGCGACTCGAGGCCGATCTCGGTCATGGCGTCGCGGAAACGCTCCCGGTCCTCGGCCATGTCGATCGCTTCACGCTTCGCGCCGATCAGCTCGACGCCGAATTTCGCGAGCACGCCCTCGCGCACCAGATCGAGCGCGGTGTTGAGCGCGGTCTGCCCGCCCATGGTGGGCAGCAGCGCGTCGGGACGCTCCTTCTCGATGATGCGCGCCACGGTGCGCCAGTTGACCGGCTCGATATACACGGCATCGGCCATTTCCGGGTCGGTCATGATGGTGGCCGGGTTGGAATTGACCAGGACCACCCGATAGCCCTCGGCGCGCAGCGCCTTGCAGGCCTGCGCGCCGGAATAGTCGAACTCGCACGCCTGGCCGATGACGATCGGGCCGGCGCCGATGATGAGGATGCTGTTGAGGTCGCTGCGCTTGGGCACGGGGTCGCTCTGCAGGTCAGCGGGAATTCGCGCTCTGGCGCGCAACAGCCGCTTGCGGGTCCCGGGACTGGCCCTGAGCCTCGCGCAGCTGCGCCTGCAGACGGCGCACCATCAGTTGCACGAACCGCTCGAACAGCGGCTTGACATCGTGCGGGCCGGGGCTCGCCTCGGGATGCCCCTGGAAGCCGAAGGCCTCGCGATCCTGGAATGCCAACCCCTGCAGGGAGCCGTCGAACAGCGACCGGTGCGTGGCTCGCACGTTGGCCGGCAAGGTCGCCTCATCGACGGCGAAGCCGTGATTCTGGCTGGTGATGAGCACCCGGCCGGACTCCAGGTCCTGCACGGGGTGATTGGCGCCGTGGTGGCCGAATTTCATCTTGACGGTGCGCGCGCCAGCGGCGAGCCCGAGGATCTGATGGCCCAGACAGATGCCGAACAGCGGCAGATCGGTCTGCAGAAACCGGCGCGTCGCTTCGATGGCGTACTCGCAGGGCTCCGGATCACCGGGTCCATTGGAGAGAAACAACCCGTCCGGAGCCAGGGTAAGCGCCTCCTCAGCGCTGGTCTCGGCCGGCACCACCGTCATCCGGCAGCCGAAATCCGCCAGCAGCCGCAGGATGTTGCGCTTGATGCCAAAGTCGTAGGCGACCACGTGCAGGCGTTGATGCGCGCGCAGCGTGCCGGTCTTCTCGGGCCAAACGCTGGCGTCGTTCCACTGGAAGGCGCGCCGCGTGCTGACGACCTTGGCCAGATCCATGCCCTTCAATCCCGGAAACTTGCGCGCCGCGATGACCGCGGCGGCGGCATCGGCCTTCTCGCCGGTCATGATGCACGCGGACTGCGCTCCGCGCTCGCGCAGGATGCGCGTCAGACGCCGGGTGTCGATGCCGGCGATCGCAACGATGCGGCCGCGTTCGAGAAAACTGCCGAGCGATTCATTGCCGCGCCAGTTGCTCCAGCGTGCCGGCAGATCGCGCACGACGAGACCCGCGGCGTAGACCTGCGCTGACTCGAGATCTTCGGGAGTCGCGCCGGTGTTGCCGATGTGCGGACAGGTGAGCGTCACGATCTGCCGGGCGTATGACGGGTCGGTCAGAATCTCCTGGTAACCCGTCATCGCGGTGTTGAAGACAACCTCGCCCGTCGTATTACCTTTGGCACCAATCGATTGGCCGCGAAAGACGGTGCCATCCGCCAAAGCCAGGACTGCCGGCACGCTCACTTCGATGGATCCTCTCTTTCATCCGGCGGCGCCCGCCGCGCCCGAGGGTTTGCGCCCGCGATAGGCGGATATACAAAGCGGGAGGCGTTCCTGAGAACGACCTCCCGCCTTGCGTGGACTAACCCGCACACGAATCGATTGACCCGCCCGCGGATCGGGCGAAATTCTACGGTCGCCTGCCGCGGGTTGTCCACGAGAAATTCGACGCCGGGCCACTGCGGGCGAGACACTGCAGAAGATTCTATAAGATACTGATTTTAGACAAAAATATCGCGCATCTCATAGCGTCCCGCGGGTTGTCGCGCGAGCCAGAGCGCGGCGGTGAGCGCACCGCGGGCGAAGATCGCCCGATCGGTGGCGCGATGCCCCAACACGAGCTGCTCACCGGGCCCGAGGAAGCGTACATCGTGCTCTCCGACCACGTCGCCACCCCTGACGACGGCGAAACCGACCTCTCCCGGGCGCCGCGGTCCGTTGCGCGGCGCCCGGGCGCCCGCAAGCGCCTCTGCGGGGGCGATCCCACGGGCATCGGCTACCGCCCGGGCCAGCGTGAGAGCAGTTCCCGAGGGCGCATCGCGCTTCATTCGGTGGTGCGTCTCCAGAATCTCCACGTCGAACTCGACCGGCAGCGCGGCCGCGGCTTGGCGCACCAGTTCGGTGAGCAGCGTGACGCCGAGGCTGGTGTTCGACGCCACGAGCAGCGCGATGTGCTGCGCCGCCTGGGCCAAGTCGGCCTCACCAAGCGCGTGGACCAATCCCGTGGTCCCGATCAGCAGCGGGATCCCCGAGGCACGGCAGGCCGCAAGGTGGGCCGCACTCGCCTCGGGAAGGGAGAAGTCGATCGCGACATCCGCGTCCTGCAGCGCCCCCGCCAAGTCCGCGCTGACGGCAAGTCCGAGCGGCTCGATGCCGGCAAGCTCGCCGGCATCTCGGCCGAGTGCCTTGCTGTGGGGCGAGGCAATCGCGCCGGCGAGGGTGAGCTGCGGAAACTCGGCGGCGGTACGCGTCAGCGCCCGCCCCATCCGGCCCGCAACCCCGATGATCACTGCGCGTGTGCCCACTGAGCGGCTCTCAGACGCCGAAGAAGCGGCGCACGCCGTCGAAAAACCCCTTCTCCCGCGGTGAGTGCCGCGTGCCGTTTTCCTTGAGCGATTCCTCCAGCTTGCGGACCAATTCGCGCTGCTCGGCCGAAAGGTGCACCGGCGTTTCGACCACCACGCGACAGAACAGATCGCCCCTCGCGCTGCCGCGCACCGGCTTGACGCCCTTGTCGCGCAGCCGGAACACACGCCCCGACTGCGTCTCGGCCGGAATCTTCAGCACCACATTGCCGTCGAGAGTGGGCACCTCCACCGAGCCGCCGAGCGTGGCGATGGCGAAACTGATCGGCACCTCGCACGAGAGATGCTCGCCGTCGCGCTCGAAGATCGGATGCTCGCGTACATGCACTTCGACGTACAGATCCCCTGGCGGCCCGCCATTGCGGCCCGCCTCGCCTTCTCCCGCGAGCCGGATCCGGTCGCCCGTGTCCACACCGGACGGAACCTTAACCGAAAGCTTGCGTGTACGCCGCACGCGGCCTTGACCGAAACACGTATCACAGGGGTTGCGGACGATCGTGCCGGCGCCGCGGCACTTGGGACACGTCTGCTGCAGCTGGAAAAAACCTTGCGAGATGTGCACCTGGCCGCTGCCGCCACACGCGTCGCACGAGCTGGGCGAGCTACCCTTGGCTGCCCCGGTGCCGTGGCAGGTTTCGCACTCGGTCAGCTTCGGCACCTCAATCTGCACCGTGTGCCCGAAGACCGCCTCGCGCAAATCGAGCTCGAGCTCGTAGCGCAGATCGGCACCGCGGAACATCTGCGCCCGACCACCGCGGCGCGCGGCACCGAAGATGTCGCCAAACACATCCCCGAAGATGTCGCTGAATGCGTCCGCGGGATTGGGGCCGCCCCAGCCGCGCGAACCGGCGGCGGCCTCGAGCCCGGCATGGCCATACTGGTCATACGCCGCTCGTTTGGATGGCTCGGTGAGCACTTCATACGCTTCCTTCGCCTCCTTGAAGCGCTCCTCCGCTTCCGCGTCGCCCGGATTTCGGTCCGGATGGTATTTCATCGCCAGGCGCCGGTACGCCTTCTTGATTTCCGCCTCGGTCGCCGTCTTCGGGACGTCGAGAACCTTGTAGTAATCGCGCTTGGACATGCGGGAATGTTAGCGTGAATTATGCGCGTGCGTTCTGAAATGCGCCGATCTTCCGCGCGTCCTCGAGCCGCGTCGCCCGCCGGGCCGCGCAGGCGCTCGCGCGGGCCGGGCGAAAGACAACCTGCTTTCACCCGGCCCGCACGCAACCGCGCCCTGCGAATCCGCAGCGCGCCGGCCGGGCCGGGACTCGCGAGCCGATCGAAATCGAGTTGGCGTTAGGACGCTTTGCGCCCCTTGTCCTTGACCTCTTCGAACTCCGCGTCGACGACATTCTCCTTGCCGCCGGCGGCGCCGCCCGCCGCACCAGCCTCGGCACCCGCAGCGCCGGCCGCCGCAGCGCCGGTCTCGCCGGGCTGAGCCGCATAGGCCTTCTGGGCGATCCCAGCCGAAGCCTGCGCCAGCGCCTCGGTTTTCTTCTCGATCACCGCCTGGTCGTCGCCCTTGAGCGCCGTGCGCAGCTCGGAGATGGCCGACTCGACCGCGGCGCGCTCGCTCGACTCAACCTTGTCGCCAAGATCCTTCAGGCTCCGTTCCACGGCGTGAATCATCGCATCAGCCTTGTTGCGCGTCTCGACCAGCTCGCGGAAACGCTTGTCCTCGGCGGCATGCGCCTCGGCATCGCGCACCATACGCTTGATCTCGTCCTCGTTGAGGCCGCTCGAGGCCTTGATGACGATCTTCTGCTCCCGCCCGGTGGCCTTGTCCTTCGCCGATACGTTGA
>JAJZZR010000111.1 GCA_021797465.1 Pseudomonadota bacterium
CTCACCCGCGGCGTCCACAACCGGACATACTCGGTCTGCGCGGCGGTCTCGGGGATGATCGCCCAGTCGCGCGAGCGCTCCGACTGCTTCCATAGCCGCCCAAGCTCAGCGAGCGCCTGCTCGCCGCTGAGACCTCGTTCGACGAGGAAACATCCGATGACGGTGCCGGTGCGGCCGATGCCGGCGAGGCAGTGCACGTAGGACGGCCGACCGACGCGCAGCGCCTCGTGCAGACAGTCGAGAATCTCGCCCATATGCTCGCGGTGCTCGGGCACGCCATGATCACGGATCGGTTTGCGCCGGTACTCGACGGCAAGCGGCAGCGCATCATCGTAACAGCCCACTTCGTCCGGCTCGGTCAGATCGATGATGGACGCGATGCCGGCCGAGCGCAGCCGGGCGAGACGCGCAACGGTCGACTCGGGCGTCGGTCCGGCCGGATGCTCGCCGGCCAGCAGCTGTCCGGGAAAGACCCAGTAGGCATTGGCAAGCGGCGGCGTGGGATCGGCATCCATCCGGGTGCGGCGCTCAGCCTAGACAGGCGCTCTCAGGGGCACCACCGCCGGCACGACCCGCCGCGCTTCCAGGCCCGCAAAATCGAACAGGCGGGTATCGGCGAGGGCTCCAGGCTCGATGTGCCGCAATGCGGAGAAAATGCTCTCGGTGCGCCCCGGTTGTGCGCGCTCCCATTCGGCCAGCATGCGCTTGACGGCAAGGCGCTGGAGATTCTCCTGGCCGCCACACAGCTTGCAGGGAATGATCGGAAAGCGACGGCCACGCGCATAGCGCGCGATGTCGCGCTCGGGAAGGTAGGCGAGCGGCCGGATCACCACGTGCCGTCCGTCCTCGGACAGCAGCTTCGGCGCCATGGCCTTCAGACGCCCGCCGAAGAACAGGTTTAGGAACAGCGTCTCGACGATGTCGTCGCGGTGATGGCCGAGGGCGATCTTGGTGATCCCATGCTCGGCGGCAAACCGATACAGCGCGCCGCGGCGCAGACGCGAGCACAGGCCGCACAGCGTGCGTCCCTCGGGCACCACCCGCTTGACCACGCTGTACGTATCCTGCTCGATGATGTGAAACGGCACACCGAGCGCCATGAGATAATTCGGCAGGACCTCCGCCGGGAATCCCGGTTGCTTCTGGTCGAGGTTCACCGCGAGGATTTCGAAGTCGACCGGCGCGCTGCGCTTGAGCGACAACAGGATGTCGAGCAGGGTATAGGAGTCCTTGCCGCCGGAAAGGCACACCATGATGCGGTCGCCCGCGCTGATCATGGCGTAGTCGTCGATCGCCTTGCCGACCTGGCCGCGTAATTTCGCCTGTAGTCGCGCCAATGTCCGCGACACCGTGACCGAGCCATCCATTCAGGCCGCCTCGCTCGCAGCCGGTTCCAGGTACTTCGATTCGACATAGCGGATGTAGGCGGCCGCCGAGAGCGGCTTGCCGGTCGCGCCGCGCAGCAGATCCTGGACCGGAACTTTGGCCCCGAAGCCGTGCACGTGAGTGCGCAGCCAGTCCAACAGGCCGGAGAACTCCCCGCGCGCAAGCTGCTCGTCGAGCGTCGGCACTTCGTTGCGCAGGCTTTCGTTCAGTTGCGCGGCGATCACCGCGCCGAGCGCATAGGATGGAAAGTATCCGAACGACCCGACCGCCCAGTGAACGTCCTGCAGGCAGCCCCGCGCGTCGCCGTCGGGACGGACCCCGAGCCGCTCCTCCATGCCGGCGTTCCACGCTTGCGGAAGATCGCGAACCGCCAGCTCCCCGGACAGCAGCTGCTTCTCCAACTCGTAGCGCAGCATGATATGCAGCGGATACGTGAGCTCGTCGGCGTCGACCCGGACCAGCCCCCGCCGAACGCGAGTCAGATGCGCATAGATGTTGTCTACGCCCCATTCCGGTCCGCTGACGCCAAAATGCTTCGCGAGCAAAGGCTGAACGTACTGCACGAACGGGCGGCTGCGACAGACGATCATCTCCATCAACAGCGACTGACTCTCCTCGAGAGCCATGCCGCGATCGCGCCCGACCGGCTGATCGCGCCAGTCCTGCGGCAGGCCGAGGTCATACATGGCGTGTCCCGTCTCATGCAGCGCCCCGAGCAGGCCGGTGAACGGCTCGCTGGTGTCGAGACGCGTGGTCACGCGGATGTCACCGGGGACGCCCTCGGTAAATGGATGCTCACTCTCGTCCAGACGGCCCCGCTCGAAGGGGAAGCCGATTTGTTTCATCACTTCGACGATCAGAGCGCGCTGTTTGCTCGGCGGGAACTTGCCGGTGAGCGCTTGCGGCGGGCGGCTCTCCTGGGCCGCGATCGCTTCACGGATCAGCGCCGGCAGCCGGCGCGAGAGCGCCTTGAACATCACATCGATGTCGGCAGTGGTGATGCCGGGACTGAACTCATCCACCAGCGCGTCGTATGGCGCGAGATTGAGCGCTTGGCCGAGCAGGGCCGCCTTGTCGCGCACTAGATGCACGACCTCCTCGAGCAGCGGCGCAAACTGCTCGAAGCGTCCCTGGGCTCGCGCGTCGAGCCAGCAGACTTCGGCACGCGCAGCAGCTTTGGTAAGCCGTAAGATCAGCGCAACGGGCGTGGCGATGGCGTGATCGCGCTCACGGCGCATCTCGCGCAAGTTTGCGATCTGCCAATCCTGCATGCCCTGGCTGTTGGCCTGAGCACGGTCGAGCAGTCGGCTGACACGGGGCGACGTGAGCAGCGCGTGCTGCTCGGTCTCCAGCGCCGCGAGCTGCTCGCCGCGAATGTCGGCGCTGCCGCGCGGCATCATCACCGCCGCATCCCAGCGCAGCAGCGACAGCGCGCCACGCAGGGCGTGCAGCCGCTTGAATTCCTGCTCGAGTTGTTTGTAGGGCGAGGCAGACATGGCATGGTTTCCGGGCGCCGGCCGCGAACCCGCAGGACACTCCTGCAGGACCGCACCACCGATAGAAAGCGCCACTTGGGCTTTTTAGTCTAGCAGGGAACCCGCTCCGTCTGGTCCTGGGTTAAAAAAAACGGGTTTATTATCAATCAGTTAAAATTCTTAACTGCCGTTGACAGCGCAGCGATTGCAGCCGGGGCAGGTCGATTTCCGGCGATTCGGTACACTTTCACCATACCAGCCACGGCCAGCGGGCCACGACGATCCCGATTCCGATCGAAACCACCAGCAAGAGCGTGAGCACGAGACTGATGAGAACGCGTCGCATTGATACCATCATAAGCTGGAGCGGCCCGGCGTGAGGCTGGGCATTGCGATCCTCGCCTCGGAGGCGACTCCGCTGTGCAAAACCGGCGGGCTGGCGGACGTGACCGGAGCCCTGGCAGTTTGCCTGCGGCATGCCGGACACGACGCGCGCCTGTTCATTCCCGGATACGCCGCGATCGACCGGCAGCGCTTTGCGGCCGAACCGATCGACCGTCTGCAGAGCCTCGCGGTCACGCTCGGGCCCCATCGCTATGTCTTTGCGGTCGAACAGCTGCGGCTGGCGGACTCGCGGGTGCCCGTGTATCTGCTCGACTGCCCGGTGCTCTACGGCCGGCCCGCCCTCTACACCACCGATCCGGACGAGCATTTGCGCTTCCTCGCCTTCACGCATGCGGCGCTGCTGGCCTGCGCTCGGCTCGGCTTCGCCCCGCAGATCGTGCACTGCAACGACTGGCATACCGCTTTCGCTCCACTGCTGCTGCGGACGCACTTCGCGAGTGAGCCAGCCTTCTCGGCCGCGCACACGGTGCTGACCATTCATAACATCGGCTATCAGGGCATATTCCCCGCCGCGGCGGCCGGCGATCTCGGACTCGGCCCGCAGGCGTACCTGCTGCACCAGGACGATCTGAGCGCCGGGCGCGTCAATCCGCTGCGCCACGGCATTCTCTACGCCGACGCGCTCACGACGGTCAGCCCCACGCACGCCCGTGAGATCTGCACCGACGAGTACGGCATGGGCTTACAGGATTCGCTGCGCGCTCGCGCAGGCGACCTGACCGGCATTCTCAATGGCGTGGATTATTCGATCTGGGATCCGCGCCACGACCCGCACCTGCCGCAACACTTCGATCCCGAGCACTTGGCCGTCAAACGCGGGCTCAAGCGGGCTTTCCTCGCGCGCATGGGATTCACCTGCGGCCCGCAGGTGCCGCTGGCCGGCATCGTAAGCCGGCTGGCGGCGCAGAAGGGTATCGATCTGATGCTCACGGCACTGCCGCGCGCGCTCGAGCGGCGCGAGTGGGCGCTTATAACGCTGGGCACCGGCGATGAGCCCTACGAGCGGTTCTTCGCCGAGCTCGCCGCTCGCTTTCCGGGCCGTGTGGTGTTTGAACACGGCTACGACGATGAGCTCGCGCATTGGATCGAGGCGGCCTCGGACCTGTTTCTGATGCCTTCGCGCTACGAGCCGTGCGGCTTGAATCAGATGTACAGCCTGCGCTACGGCACCGTGCCGGTCGTGCGCCGCACCGGAGGACTCGCCGATTCCGTCGAGCACTACGATCCGGCGAGCGGCCAGGGCACCGGCGTAGTGTTCAATGATTTCGACGCCCCGGCGCTCGAGTGGGCACTCGACACCGCGCTCGATTGGCATGCACAGCCCAAACACTGGCGGCGCCTAATGGGAAACGGCATGGCCAAGGATTTCTCCTGGACGCGCCAGACCGAAAAGTATCTGGAGATCTACGGTCGGCTGGCCGGGAACTAAGCGCGCGCGGCGAACCGCTGCGCCGCCCGCCGAAGGATGTCCGACGGCACCACGCGGTCATAGATGATCACGGTTTGTCCTGCCCGGACTTTGCGCAGATACGCGCTGAGGGCGTACTTCAGGCGAGACACACTGGCCGGCTATTACTGCCGCCGCAGGCAGCGACACAAAGCTCTCGAATCAGACCCATTCCGGCCGCTCCCTGCCGCGGCCGGAACGCGCCTTGCGCTCAACTCCCCGGGGAGCAGTCGCTGTCGCCGAGAATCAGCGGACTCGACACCCACATGGAGCACGTCCGGACCGAGATCCCTTTGGGCTGCAGCGGCAGCAGATAGACCTGGGCGCGCGGATAATCGAGCACCAGCGTATTGACCGTACCGAGCACGTTCATGCCGAGGATCAGCGCGGGGCGCGCCTCGAGATTCCAGTCCTTGAAGATGGGGATCTGCGCATACACGATCGCCAGGTTACGGATCGCGACCGGCCCGAGGTAAATCGTCGGCGAGGCCGCGACACCGCCCTTGGAGACCTGGCGTGTGACGCCGTAGATCCTCGCCTTCCTGGCCTTCTTGGCGGCCGCACGCAGCAGCGCCTGCCGCAGCGCGTCGTTGCCGAGGGTCCCTTCGGAGCCGGTGTCGATGACCGCCGTGACCTCGATGCCGCCAATGTGCGCCGGGATCATCAGCAACCCTCCGGGCGTACGCCGGGCAGGGATATCGAGAAAGCCGAAGTCCCGCAGCGAGCGCGGCCGCGAGCGGCCGATGATCACTCGGTTGTGATAGAAATCAACCACCACCCGGACTGCGCCGAAGCCCGCCATGCCGAGGATGCCATCCAAGCCCTGCAGCACCGGGCTGGCGCTGACCGGGAGCCGCAGGCCGCGCTTGACGATGTGTCCGATCCGCAGGCTCTCGATCGGCACCCAGGGCAGACGCTGCGTGCCCGTCGTCCCTTCGACCCGCTCGTCTGTTGCCGGCACCGGCACCAGCTTCAGCGCGTGAACCAGCGCCGGAGACACCACGGAGCCGTCGGCACCGGTATCGACGAGGAAGCGGAACGGCCCTTTACCGTCGATCATCACGGGGGCCACGACCTGACCCACCCGATCCCGTCGAGTCGGAATCGCAAGCCGCCGGTTTGATGCATCGGGCCACATGGGCCGCGCCGGAGGTTTCCCAGCCCACACCGCCGCCGGCCACAACGCCGCGAGACACACGGACCAGATTACGGCTTTCATAACGCCCCCGCGGCCGCCCGCCCACCACTCTACTCTGATTACGGCGCCGCAGCCGCTCAAACTTCCGACTTCAGGCGCTTGTCCACCATTCGCGACATCGCCCGAGAATTCGCGGACATTGGCTCTCTGCGCGCGCCCCTCGCATTGGCGCGCGCGGCGCGCAAGCGTCCGAACGCGCGGACACCGCGATTTCGGATGGTACAATCTCATGAATGGGACGCGGATTTTCGGGTGATCATGGCGACACGTGAGGTCAACCCAAGGCGTCGAGGATCGTTGCCACTGAGAGTGGGATGCGCTCCAGCCGCAGCATGCGGCGGCGCAACTGCAGCGGACACGCGACCGCGGCGCTTGAACGACGTGCGTTTCAGCAAGAATAGCTGTATGGAGGATCGCATCATGGCCTCGGATCGGGGATTCACCCGTACTTTCCGTGTGACGCTGCAGGTACTGCTCGGCGCCGCGCCGCTGGTCTGCAGCCTGCCGGCCCGCGCGACCAATCTACTCAATGTCTACGCCGGCGCCGCGTACGTTCGCGCGCATCTGCAGGCACAGGGCAGCAATTTCCTGCCGTTCTCGGACTCCAATCCATTGGCCGGCTTCCGCCGGTCGGACTCGGGATTCCAACTGACCGCGGGGGTGCGCGGGCTCGAGATGTTCGGCGTCGAGGTCGACTACTTCGATCTCGGCGGCGGCCCGGTTGAGCAGGTCAACCTCGGCACGTCTGTTACGGCAAGCGGACACCTGTCGCAGACCGGCGAGGCGGCCTTCGCCCTGTTCTACCTGCCCATACCCGAGCCCTTCATCGACGTGTACGTGAAGGCCGGCGTGTCGCGCATGACCAGCGACCTGCATGGAACGCTCACGGCGCAAGGCTGCCCTCTAGGCCCGACGTGCTCGGGGACGTCCACGACTCCATTCTCCCTGAATCGTACCAACACGGGGTTCGCGGCCGGCGCGGGCGTGCAGTGGAACGTCGGTAGCTGGGGCGTGCGGGCCGAGTACGACCGGCTCACGGCGCTCGGCGCCCACCCGGATCTGATCTCGATCGGAGTCATCCGGACATTTCTGTAGCGCGGGCGCCGGCGGAATGTAGATGCGCGCCCGCGGGTAATCGAGCACCAGGGCGTCCACACGGCCCAGCACGTCCATGCCGATGATCACGGCGGGGACGGGACTCGAGATGCCATGCTCTGAAGTTCGGGACGTCCGAGTACACGCTCGGCAGGTGCTCGATCTCGGCCGGCCCAAGCATCAGGATCGGCGCCAGCCCCGTGGCGCCGACGGAAATCTGGTGTATGGCGCCGTAGATCGGCGTGCTCGCACCCAGCTGGCCCCGAGCCGGCAAAACCTCGCGCAACGCAAAGTTGCCCAAGGTGTCGGCGGAACCGGTGTCGATGACGGCCTCGACGCTGACCCCGTCGACATGTGCCGGCGCCATCAGCAGTCCGCCCGGCGTGCGGCGGGCGCGGATATCGAGAAAGCCCCACAGCATTCCGGGGCTCGACCGGTCGATCGCGACACGGTCATGGCGGAAATCGACCGCGATGCGTACCGGACCGAAGCCTGCCATGCCGAGAATGCCATCGAGGTGAGTCATGATGGGACTGGTGCAGATGGGCATGCGTACGTTGGTTTTGACGATCCGGCCCACGCGCAGCCGGCGGATGAGCACCCAGGGCAGGGGTTGCGTTCCGGTGACACCCGCGACGCGCTCGAGTTCGCCCGGACCCGGTACCAGTCCCAGCGCCTTCACCAGCCGAGGCGAGACCATCGAGCCGTTCGCGCCCGTGTCGACCAGGAAGCGAAACGGTCCCTCGCCGTCGATCCTCACCGGCACGACGATCCGGCCGTGAGCGATCCGGGTCCGCGCGGTGGACAGAGGACCCCGAGAGTGCCGCACGGGCGCGGTACTCGTCCGTGCAGCCGCGGCCGCGGGCAGCAGCAGTACGATCAAGAGAATCGTGGCGCGGGCCTTCATGCGGTACCCCCGGGCACCTTCACCCGGACTGCGACAGCCACTATACGCTTGACCGACCGGCCGAGGTCCGCCAGAAAAAAAAAGCCCTGCGCGATGCAGGGCTTTCAATCAACCGTCAGCGTGCTCGCGGTGGTACTAGCGCCTCATCCGGGCACTTTCACCGCCGCGTCCGGGTACCCTAAGACGGATACCCGGCAGCGCACGCCGTCGACGCACGATCAGAGGAACCGATAACTCAGATTGAGGTAGAAGTCACGCATGATCGGATTCGAGAACAGCGAGTTGTAGCCCGCTGCGAAGTTGCCCTGCGATGAGTTGGTGAACGGCGGTGCCGTGTTGAACAGATTCCGAATGCCGAACAATACCGTCATACCGCGCACCGGCCTGTCGGACACATAGGCGCCCCAGGTCGACTGGGTACCCACGATCCGCTGCGGCCCCGTGTTGGTCGGTCCGACGCCGAACTCGTCGATATAGTGCGAGAAGAGCCGGTTGTCGAGCCCAGCACCCCACCGGCCGTCCGGGCTTGTCCAGTCGAGCCGCAGGATATCCTGCCACCGGGGCGCCGGCTCGAAGCCTTGATTGAACCAGCCCACAGTGTTGATGTATGGCCCGCCGGGATAGTTTTGCACCTCGAACTGTGTAATCGCCGTGCCTTCCAGATCCTCGCGGAACTCACCGACCGGGGTCTGCTGGGCATACTTGATGCTCAGGTCAATCCCGTCGGTCGTCAGCCGGCCGACGTTCGCCAGGTTCCCCTCGACGTAACCACAGCTCGGCGCCGTGTAGGAGGGGCATTGCGAGGCTTCGGAGATCGTCGGGGTCAGCGTACTCGACGCGTTCGTATGGATCAGATCCGCGAATTGCGTTGGATTTTCATAGATATCCGTTGTCGGAACCGAGCCAATGGTATCTCGGACCAGGATTCGGTAGTAATCGATCGTGATGCCGAGATTGTGCACCGGCGCGAGGATGACGCCGATATCGAAATTCTCGGATTTCTCCGGCTTCAGATGCGGATTGCCGCCGAACAGTCCCAGTCCCTGATTGCTACATACGGTCGAACTCCACAGGGTCGTGTAGTTGCCCGACTGGCAAATCGGGCTGTAATTGACCACCGAGCCCGAGCTGGACGCCGCCAAGGTCGGGGGTTCGTACAGATCGAACAATGTGGGCGCACGGAAACCCGTCGACGCCGCACCCCGGAAGGTGACGTAGCGGGACGGCTGATAGCGCACCGCTATCTT
>JAJZZR010000532.1 GCA_021797465.1 Pseudomonadota bacterium
CCGCTACGCGCACATTGCGCCGAACGCGCTCGCCGCCGGCGGGCATGCGGTGATTGCCGGATTCGCGCCGGAGGGTCCGGACCGGTGCAGCGGACTGCCGGTCGCGCAGCGGTCCGCGCGCGACATCGCCGCACTGTTCGCGCCCGCATTCGTGCTCGAGCAGGAGCGCACCGAGCAACACCGCACGCCAGGCGGATCCGATCAGTCGTTTTCGTACGCGCTGCTGCGGCGATGTTGACCGCCGGGCGCAGCTGACATGCCCTCGAGCGTCAGGCCCGCCCCTGGAGCGGCGGACCTCGCGCGGGCAGCCGGTCAGCTGATCTCGAACACTGTGCCGACGTCGCTCACGCCGCCCGCAGACGTCGTTCCATAGAGGTTGCCGGCGCCGTCCATAATCAGACCCGCCGTCGGGCTCGACCCGTCGGTGGTGCCGCCGACGAAAGAATACAGCACGCTCTCCGTGCCGGAGGCGCTGATCTCGAACACCGTGCCCAGATCGTCCGCGCCGCCGGCCGAGGTCGTTCCGTAGAGGTTGCCCGCGCCGTCCATCAGCAGGCCGCCATTCGGATCAGACCCATCGGCCGCCCCACCCGTGAAGGAATACAGCACGCTCTCCGTGCCGGAGGCGCTGATCTCGAACACCGTGCCCAGATCGTCCGTGCCGCCGGCGGAAGTCGTCCCATAGAGGTCCCCGGCGCTGTCCATGATCAGGCCGGCGCGCGGATACGCCCCGTCCTGCGATCCGCCGGCAAAGGAATACAGGACGATCTCGGTGCCGCTGGAACTGACCTCGAACACCGTGCCGAGATCGTATGTGCCACCGGCGGAAGTCGTTCCGTAGAGGCTACCGGAGCTGCCCATGACCAGATGGCCCAACGGGACCTGGCCGTCGGTCGTCCCGCCCGCGAAGGAATAGAGCACGGCTTCCGAGTCCGTCGGACTGAGCGCGTACACCGTGCCGAGACCATTCGCGCCCCCGCCGGAGGTCGTCCCGTAGAGATTTCCGGCGCTGTCCAAGATCACGCTTCCCCGGGGGCGCGCCCCGTCGGTCGCGCCGCCCGCGAAGGAATACAGCACGGATTCCGTCCCGGAGGCGCTGACCTCGAACACCGTGCCCTCACCGAACGCGCCGCTGTTGGCTGTCGTGCCGTAAAGGTTTCCGGCGCCGTCCACGATCAGTCCCGCCCGCGGGTTGGCCCCGTCCGCAGCGCCGCCCGCGAAGGAATGCAGCACGGATTCCGTCCCGGAGGCGCTGACCTCGAACACCGTGCCCACGCCATACGCTCCGCCCCCGTAGGTGGTCCCGTAGAGGTTGCCCGCGCTGTCGAGGGCGAGCGTCCCCTGCGGATCCGCCCCGTCCGTCGGACCGCCCGCGAAGGAATACAGGATTGTTTCCGTGCCTGCCGCACACGAGACTTGAATACTGGACACGGCACGCGTGCCGACCGTGCCCGTGCCGCTCCCGACCGTGCAGGCGATCCCCGGCGTGTGCGATTGCACCGTGACGTCGTAGGCGCTGCCGCTGGTCTCGGTGGCGGAAAACGTGAATCCGCCGTCGCTGTTGACCGTCAGCGAGTCACCCCCGTTGTTCAGGAGCGTCACGCTCTCATTGGCACCCAAGCCGGCGACCGAGCCACCCACCGAGCACGCCGTGCACGTGCTCGCCGCGCCCGAACCCGGCCCGGCGGTCAGTCCGCCCTGCCCGCAACCGGCCAACAGCAGCAGCCCGATGCACAGCAATGGCGTCCAGACGCCGCGCGTGAGGTTCTTTGGCATGATTTGCGTGTTCTCCCGCATTCGACCTCGCGTCCACGGTCTGGCCGGATGGTTCGGCCCGGCAAGCAACAAATCATTATGGTCGCCGGCCTGGAAAATCGCAAGGCAGGACACCGGCCGCCGCAAGTGTTGTTCGCGCGGTTTTCCGCCGCGACAGCGCCCGTCGAGTCAGGACAACGGACGAACCGCCGCATCAACCGATCCAGGCTGCGCGCGTTTTACCGGCTGTCCGCCGCTGTTATAACAACCGCCAACGCGGCCATCGCCGCGGCGCCATCAGGCCGCGAGCACGATTTCCACGCGCTTGTTGCGCTTGCCTTCGTTGCGGATGCGCGTGACATGAATGCCGCCGATCTCCGCGATGTTGCGCACGTGCGTGCCTGCGCACGGCTGCAGATCGATGCCCGCTATCCTGACGAGCCGTACGCGTCCGACGCCCCGCGGCGGGCGCACGCTCATGGTCTTGACCAGCTCGGGCTGCGCGTCGAGCTCCGCATCGGTGATCCACACCGTCTCGGTGGCCAAACCCGAGGCGATCAGGGCGTTCGTTTCGCGCTCGATGTGCCCGGCGTCGAGCCGGCTCATGTCGATATCGAAATCAAGACGCGCCTTGTCGGGCGCGATGTTTCCGCCGGATACCGGAGCGACGATGACACACGACAAAAGATGCAACGCCGTGTGCAGGCGCATCAGCGCGTAGCGGCGCTCCCAGTCGAGCTCCAGCGTCAGGCACTCGCCCGGTTCCAGGCGGGAGCCCCCGGGCGCCGGGACGTGCATGACGCTGCCGGACGCTTCGCCTTTGCGCGTATCGGTGATCGCGATGCGCTCGCCGTTCGCCCGCACCAGGGCGCCGCGGTCACCCGGCTGCCCGCCGCCAAGCGGATAGAAGATCGTACGATCGAGCTCGATGCCGTGCTCGTGCGCCGCCACGACCCGCGCCGTGGCGCTCCTGAGATAGGCATCGCACCGGAACAGAAGCTCGGTACTCACCGGATGCCCCCCCGCCGTCCGCCCGGCGCCACCGCGACAGCGTACCGGCACGCCCGCCGGCGGCACGGCCTGCGGCGAGATTCGCCGCGCCCGGTCAACGCCTGCCGCCAAGCTGCGTGGCCGCGAACCCGGCCGGCAGCAGCTCCGCGACCGTCCAGCGCCGAGGCGAGTCGGGCGCGTCGCAGTAGACCGGAACGTCCGGCCCGGCGAATTCCGCCAACACCTGCCGACATGCACCGCACGGCGAGAGCAGATCGGCGCCGCTGCTGGTCACGGCCACCGCGGTGATCCGGCGACTGCCCGCGGCGATCGCCGTGAAGACCGCGACGCGCTCGGCGCACATGCTCAGCCCGTATGAGATGTTCTCGACGTTCACCCCCGTGAACACGCGGCCCTGATCGTCGACGATCGCGGCCGCCACCCGGAAGCGCGAATACGGCGCATAAGCCCCAGCCAGGCATGCCCGCGCGCGGGCGATGAGCGTGTTTGGATCGATCGTCATGCGGCTCCTTTCCCGGGACCGGCGTCTTGGTTCACACATCGATGTATATCGTTTAACCTAGCACGCCCGGCCGCCGCGCGGCAACATCGCGCCCCCCTGTGCGCGGCCTCTGGGCCGTGCCCCCCGCGGCATCGCCGGGAATGCCGCCCGGGCGACGGATTCCGGCGCCGATTGCGCGGTGCCGACCTTTCGTGCTGCAATCACCCGCCATTTTTTGAGGTTGACCCCAAGATCATGTCGCTACGCGAACGCGCATTACTGGGACAGATCGGGGACGTGGATCTGCGCCTGGTGCGCATTTTCTGCGCGGTGGCCGATTGCGGCGGCATCGCGGCCGCGGAGCTGAAGCTCAACATCGACATCTCGACCGTCACCCGGCACGTCAAGGACCTGGAGACTCGCCTGGGCCTGGTGCTGTGCCGGCGCGGCCGCTCCGGATTCGCGCTGACGCCCGACGGCGAGCGCGTCTATGCCGCCGCCCAACAGCTGCTGCACGCCGTCGATACGTTCCGCACCGAGGTGCTCGATACCGGCCGGAC
The DNA here is from genome assembly GCA_021797465.1 of Pseudomonadota bacterium. Taxonomy (GTDB): domain Bacteria; phylum Pseudomonadota; class Gammaproteobacteria; order Steroidobacterales; family Steroidobacteraceae; genus 13-2-20CM-66-19. Next base: position 3,808 of record JAJZZR010000532.1, read on the forward strand.
GCTCGAGGGCACGCTGCACCTGGCGCTGTTCGAGAAGACCGTGACCAATCCCCATGCGCGCATCGGCGCGGCGCTCGCCAAATTCCGCCAGATCGCCTCCGCCGTGACACTGCATCTGCACGTCAGCGACATCACTTCGATCGAGCAAGGCGTCATGGACGGCCAGTTCCACCTCGGGCTGATCCCGGAGCATCGCCGCTCCGAGCGCCTCGCCTATCACGAGCTGTTCGATGAGACCATGTTGCTGTACGCGGCGCACGACCACCCCTGGTTCGCGAGCGCCGGCGCGCGGCGGGATTGGACCGAGCTGTCGGGGCAGCCTCTGGCGGGACTCGATTATCATTCACCCAACATGGAACTCGCCCGGGAGCATGCCCTGACGTGCAGCGCGACCGCCTCGGACCAGGAAGGCATTGCGCATCTGATTCTCTCCGGGAGTTTCCTCGGCTTCCTGCCGGCCCACTACGCCGCCCCGTTCGTGGCCGAGGACCGGCTGCGCCCCGTGCATCCGGCGGGCCTGCGTTACGAGTGCCGTTACTCGGCGATCCACCGCAAGACACCGCCGCCGCTGCGCGTGGCGCAGGTGTTCCTCAACTGCCTGCTGGCGACCCGCGCGAGCGGCTGAGCGGTCATCCCGCGCGGCCGCGGGCGTTCGCGCCGGGTGATGCGCCCGCCGCCCCGCTACTGCGCGTCGGTCAAGCGTCCGTACACATCCGGCCGGCGGTCCCGGAAGAACTGCCACAGATTGCGCACCTCCTTGACCATGTCCATATCCATCTCGTGCACCAGCAGCTCGTCGCTGTCGCGGCTGGCGATCGCCTCGATCTGACCGCGCGGATTGACGAAATAGCTTTGACCGTAGAACTCCCCGATGTTCCACGGCTGCTCGCGGCCCACGCGGTTGATCGCGCCGATCCAGCAGCCGTTCGCGGCCGCCGCCGCCGGCTGCTCGAGCTTCCACAGGTACTCCGACAGTCCCGCGACCGTCGCCGACGGGTTGACGATGTATTCCGCACCGTTGAGCGCCAGGGCGCGCCAGCCCTCGGGGAAGTGGCGGTCGTAGCAGATATACACGCCGAGCTTGCAATAGCGCGTCTGGAATACCGGCCACTGCGAGGCGCCCGGCTTGAAGAAAAACTTCTCCCAGAAGCCCGCGACCTGCGGAATGTGGGTCTTGCGATACTTGCCGAGATAGCTGCCGTCGGCGTCGATCACCGCCGCGGTATTGTAATAGACGCCCGCCACCGGATCGGCCTCGTAGATCGGCACCACGATGACCATCTGGTACTTCTTCGCGAAGGCCTGCATCTCCTCGGTGGTCGGCCCCGGAATCGACTCCGCGGCCGCGTACCACTTCACGTCCTGGCTGGGACAGAAATACGGTTGCGTGAACACCTCCTGGAAGCACAGCACCTGTACGCCGCCGCGCCCGGCCTGCTCGATCAGCGGCCGGTGGGCCGCCAGCATCGCATCCCGGATCTTCGCCGGCGATTCGCTCGTGTCCGCCTTCAACCGGACCTGTATCAGACCGCCCCGCATCTTTGCCATCGTCTGTCTCCCGGACTTGAATATCTTTGCGACACGGCCCGGCGACCGCGCGCACGCCCGCGCGCCCTCGGTCGGGGCCACAAGTTTGTAACGGTCAGCGTGCTACGGCGGTCGGTCTCGCCAGCTTCGCTTTGCGCTCGAGCGCCCCAAACACCGGGCTGAACGGCGGCCGCTGCAGATAACGGCCGGCGCCGCGCTCGGCGCGCAGCTCGCCGCGCGCATAGACCACCTTGCCCTGGCTGACGGTGCAGGTGGGCACGCCGGTGACCTTGCGCCCTTCGAACACGTTGTAATCGACACGCGAGTGCTGCGTCTTCACCGATAGCGTGCGCGTGCCGGTCGGGTCCCACACGACCAGATCGGCGTCGGCGCCGGCGGCGACCACGCCCTTGCGCGGATACAAATTGAAGATCTTCGCGGCGTTCGCCGAGGTGACCGCGACGAATTCGCTCGGCGTCAGCCGCCCGGTGTTTACGCCGGCGTCCCAGATCACCATCAGCCGCTCCTCGATCCCGCCGCAGCCGTTGGGAATCTTGCGGAAGTCCTCGCGGCCAAGCGCCTTCTGCGGCGCACAAAACACGCAATGATCCGTCGCCGTGGTCTGCAGCGTGCCCGACTGCAACGCGTTCCACAGCACTTCCTGATTGCGCTTGTCCCGGAACGGCGGGCTCATCACGTGCGCCGCCGCGGCCGCGTACTCCGGATTGCGATACACGCTGTCGTCGATCAACAGATGCCCGGCCAGCGCCTCGCCGAACACCCGCTGGCCGCGCGCGCGCGCATGCGCGATCGCTTCGGCGGACTCGGCGCACGAGACGTGCACCACGTAAAGCGGCACATCGAGCACGTTGGCGATGGCGATCGCCCGCTGCGCCGCCTCGGCCTCCACGGCCGGGGGCCTGGAGAGCGGATGGGCTTCCGGACCGCGGATGCCCTGCTCGAACAACTGCTTCTGCAGCTGGTAGACCAGCTCGCCGTTCTCGGCGTGCACGGTCGGCATCGCGCCGAGCTCGAGCGCGCGCCGGAAGCTGTTCACCAGCGTCTCGTCATCGGCCATGATGGCGTTCTTGTAGGCCATGAAGTGCTTGAAGCTGTTCACACCCTCCTGTCGGACCAGGGTCTCCATGTCCGCGTGCACCTGCTCGGACCACCAGGTCACCGCCACGTGAAATCCGTAATCGGCGGCCGACTTCTGCGCCCAGTCGCGCCACTTGCGATACGCGGCCAGCAGCGGCTCTTGCGGGTCGGGAATGACGAAGTCGATGATGCACGTCGTGCCCCCGGCCAGTCCGGCGGCCGTGCCGGTGTAGAAATCATCGGCGGCCACCGTACCCATGAAGGGCAGCTGCATGTGGGTGTGCGGATCGATGCCTCCGGGCAGCACCAGCAGGTCACCGGCATCGAGCACCTCGACGCCCTGCGGGGCCTTCAGGTTCTCTGCAACCGCGGCGATCACCCCGTCCGCGCACAATACGTCGGCGCGCCGAGCGCAGTCGGCGTTCACCACCGTTCCACCCCGAATCAGCAATCCGCCCATGACCGCTCACCTCCGCGCAATAGTCACCAACCTCAACGGATCGAGTATGCGCCGATCATGCGCTCGCCACCCGCGCTCGCGGCCATCCCTCATTGATGGGAGGGAAAGCTGAACGCGGTGCCTTCGCGGGCGCCGGCCGTGGGCCAGCGCTCGGTGATGGTCTTGCGCCGCGTGTAGAATCTGACGGCATCCGGCCCGTAGGCGTTGAGGTCGCCGAACAGCGAGCGCTTCCAGCCGCCGAAGGAGTGATAGGCGACGGGGACCGGCAGCGGCACGTTGATCCCAACCATGCCCACCTGGATCTCGGCGGCGAAGTGGCGGGCGGTCTCCCCGTCGCGGGTGAAGATGCAGGTGCCGTTGCCGTACGGATGGGCATCGATCAGCGCCATCGCATCGCCGAGGCTCGGCACACGCACCACGCACAGCACCGGACCGAAGATCTCGTCCTGGTAGATCTGCATGCCGGGCTTGACGTCATCGAACAGACAGGGCCCGAGGAAGAACCCGTCCGGGTTGCCCGGCAGCTCGAGCTCGCGGCCGTCGACCACCAGCTTCGCGCCCTGCGCCACACCCCGGTCGACGTAGTCACGCACCTTGTCCAATTGCGCGCGGGTCACCAGCGGTCCCATGTCGCATCGGTCGTCGGTGCCCGGACCGACCTTCATCCGCGCCATCTCGAACTTCAATCCGTCGACGAGCGCCGCCGCGGTCTGGTCGCCGACCGCAACCACCACGGAAATGGCCATGCACCGCTCGCCGCAGGTGCCGAACGCCGCGCCCAGCAGCGCCCGCACGGTTCCCGCCAAGTCCGCATCCGGCATGACGACCGCATGATTCTTCGCGCCGCCGAGCGCCTGCACGCGCTTGCCTTCGGCGGTGCCGCGCGCATAAACGTACTGCGCGATCGCCGTCGAGCCGACGAAGCTCACGGCCTGCACCCGCGAGTCGATGAGCAGCGCATCGACGGCTTCCTTGTCACCGTTCACCACGTTCAGGACGCCGGCGGGCAGTCCCGCCTGCAGCGCCAACTCGGCGACGTACAGCGCCGCGCTCGGATCACGCTCGGAGGGCTTGAGGACGAACGTGTTGCCGCAGGCGACCGCCATCGGCCACATCCACAGCGGCACCATGGCTGGAAAATTGAACGGCGTGATGCCGGCGCACACGCCCAGCGGCTGAAACTCGCTCCACGTATCGATCCCCGGACCGACGTGGCAGCTGTGCTCCCCCTTGAGCAGCTGCGGCGCGTAAGTCGCGAACTCGACGTTCTCGATGCCGCGCTGCACCTCGCCGCGGCTGTCGGCCAGGACCTTGCCCTGCTCGACGGTCACCAGGGCGCACAACTCGTCCTGATGTGCCGCGAGCAGATGCTGGAATCGGGCCAGCACGCGGGCACGCTTCAGCGGCGCGGTCGCCCGCCACGCCGGAAAAGCCTCCTGCGCGGCGCCGATCGCCGCCTTCACGGTATCCGTGTCCGCGAGCAGCACCTCGCGCGCGACGGCGCCGGTCGCCGGATCGTAGATCGGCGCGGTGCGGCCGCCGCCGGCGCAGCGCCGCCCGCGGATCAGATGTTGCACCGTTTGCCCGGCCGCGCCGCGGGCGCCCTTTTCTTCCAGTACGGATGTGGATGCCATGGATTTCAGTCTGTCTGGTTGAGCGTCTCGCCCAATGCGTCGACCAGCCGGTCGAGTTCCGCCTGGGTGCTGATGAATGGCGGCGCCAGCTGCACCGTGGCACCGCCGTAGCGCACGTAAAATCCCTTCTTCAGCATCGCCATCGCGACCTCGAACGGGCGGCGCGCCGGCTCGCCCGGCAGGGCCTGCAGGGTGAGGCCGGCGGCCAGCCCGTAATTGCGGATGTCGCTGACATGCCGAGCCCCCCGCAATCCGTGCACCGCCGCCTCGAAATGCGGCGCGAGCTCCCGCACCCGCTCGGGCACATGCTCGCGGGCCAGGACATCGAGAGTGGCGATTCCGGCCGCGCAGGCCACCGGATGGGCCGAATAGGTATAGCCGTGGGGCAGCTCGAGCAGATACTCCTGTCCGCCCGCCGCCATGAATGCCGTGTAGATCTCCTTGCGCACCACGACACCGCTCAGGGGCTGCGTGCCGTTGGTGCTCTGCTTGGCGAACACGAGCAGGTCCGGTGTGACACCGAAGGCCTCGGCCCCGGTCCACGCGCCGCAACGGCCGAAGCCGGTGATCACCTCATCGAAGATCAACAGTATGTCGTTCTCGGTGCACCAGTACT
>JAJZZR010000117.1 GCA_021797465.1 Pseudomonadota bacterium
CCGACCGCTTGGCCGGGCTGCTGCAGGCGCCCGGCCGTCGGTCGGCTGCGGCACTGGGGGCTACGAGGGCAACCGTGTCACTTCAGGCCGCATTACCCACTCGGAATTTGATAGAGCCTCATATCCTTGAGCGCCGACACGATGTCCTCTATAGTCCCCGAGGTATGGCGGCTTGCCCATGGGGTTGGCGAGCGCGGCAAGCGGAGGGATGACATGAAATGTCCTAGATGCAGTACCGATCTGCTGCCAACCGAGCGACACAAGCTCAAGATGAATCACTGCCCGTCCTGCCAGGGCATGTGGCTCGAGCAGGTCGAGCTCGGCGAGCTGGAGGACGAGGTCTTCGACTTCGGCGATCGCTGGAAGGGATCGCTGTTCATCAGCTCGACGCCAACGGCCGATCAGTGTCCGGAATGCGCCGCGCACCTGCAGAGATTCCAGTATCGGTTCTACGATCTGGAGATGCAGGTCTGCCCGAATCAACATGGCTACTGGCTGGAGGCCGACGAGGACTCGCGGGTACTGGAGCTGATGAAGCGAGAGGAAGCGGATCTTCAGCGCAAACTGCTCGCCGAGGACAAATGGGCGGCCACGCTGCGCCACATGCGCTCGGGCTCGTTTTTCAGCAAGATGCGCGATCTGTTCCAGAAATAGGTGGCGGTCCGCGGGGGTCTCCCCGGCCGACGCGCCGGTCGATCGGCGCGCTACGGCGAGCGCTCCGCGTCGCACGCCAGCGCCTTTCCCCGCTCGGACCGGCGGCTCGGCGAGCCCATCCGGCCGGCAAACCAACGGCGGATCCGGGCGCTGCGCACCACGCGGTAACCGAGGAGGAGGGCGAGGACCGCGGCGTATTTCAGCGGCGTACGCTCGTCGATCTTCTCCTCCCAGTAGAAATGCCACACTCCGAGCGCCGCGATCAGGTAAGTCAGGCGGTGCAACCGGCCCCACCGTCGTCCGAGCCGCCGCATCATCGAGTTGGTCGAGGTTGCCGCGAGCGGAATGAGCAGCAACAGCGCGGTGAAACCGACGGTGATGTACGGACGCTTGACGATGTCGGCTCCGACCATGCGCCAGTTCAGATCCAGGTCGAGTACCGCGTATACCGTGAAGTGCAGCACGACGTAAAAAAACGCGAACAGACCGAGCATGCGCCGCAGACGCACCAGATGCGGCAGCTTCGCCAGCTCGCGCACCGGGGTCACCAGCAGGGTGAGCATGATGAAGTTCAGGGCGGTCTTGCCGCACCTGAGCTCGAGAAACTTCACCGGATCGACGCCGTCGCTGCAGCCGAGCCAACCGAACAGGCCGCACACCATCCAGGCCAGCGGCGCGAGCGCGGCCAGAAACACCACCGGCTTGTAGATCAGCCGATAGCGGCGCTCAACGCTCAGGCCGAGGAAGGGCCGTTTGGCGGGCGGCGCGATCGCGGTCACGACGGCTCGGGCATGGGCGGGCTCAGAAGTACTTCCGCAGGTTCATACCCTGGTAGAGATAGGCGACTTCCTTGCCATAGCCGTTGAACATCAAGGTGGCCTGGCGCTGATGGAAGAACGGATTGCCGATGCGCGCCTCCGTTCTCTGACTCCAGCCGGGTGTTGGAACGTCGGGATTTACGTTGGCATAGAAACCGTAGTAGCTCGGCCGCGCCTGATTCCAGGTGGTTGGCGGCTGTGTCTCGGTGAACGCGATGCGCACGATAGCCTTGATCCCCTTGAAGCCGTACTTCCACGGCACGATCAAGCGCAACGGGGCGCCATTCTGATTCGGCAGCACGCGCCCGTACAGTCCCACCACCATGAACGCGAGCGGATTCATCGCCTCGTCGATGCGCAGTCCTTCGCGATACGGCCACTGCAGGATCGGCGTGCGCTGTCCCCGCATCTGGCTCGGGCGATAGACCGACTCGAAGGCGACGTACTTGGCGCGCGAAGTGGGCTTGAAGCGCTTGAGCATCGCGCCCAGCGGGATGCCCACCCAGGGGATCACCATCGACCACGCCTCCACGCAGCGGAAGCGGTAGATGCGCTCCTCGAGCGCATAGGGCTTGAGGAAATCCTCGAGCGCGAACGTGCCGGTGTGCTCCGCTTCGCCGGCCACGGCGATGCTCCAGGGCCGTGTCTGGAGCCGTCCAGCGTACTCGGCGGGGTCGGTCTTGCTGGTGCCGAACTCGTAGTAATTGTTGTAGTTCGTGATCTGGTGCCACGTGTTCGGCGTCTCGTTCTGATCCGGCGCATGCACCAGCTCGCCCACCGATTCGGCGGCATCGTACGTGTACGCCAGGGGTGCACCGGCGCGGACCGGGACCACCGCGGCGCGCGTCCGGCCAAGCGCGGCGGCCGTGCCGGCCGCGAGCGCGCCGGCCAGAAATGCGCGCCGGCCAGAAATGCGCGCCGGCCGAAGTACACATCGGGGGGAGTGATCTGCGAGGGGGCGATGCGCGGGATGCGGGTTGCCATGTTCGTGATACTTCAGATCCGTACCGAGCATGCAGGTTCCGCCGCCAACCCGTCAATGATCGCAGCGAAAGCCGCCCGACGCGGCGGGACGAACCCGGCCGAGAGCGTGACAGTGCCGAAGCGGGTGGGATGCGGCGCCGCGCGGACTGTTGACCCGTGCGCGGCGCAGCTGGTTTAATGAAAAATTGTCCTGCCACTTGTAGCGAGGCGAACACATGTCGATGTCCAGCGCAGCCATACCTGCCTTCGAGATCGGTCTCAATGCGCTCTCGGGAGTGCTCGACAAGGCCGAGGCATATGCCGCGGCGAAGAAGATCGATCCGGCCGTGCTGCTGCAGACGCGCCTGTATCCGGACATGTTCCCGCTGACCCGTCAGGTGCAGATCGCGTGCGATTCGGCCAAGAACGGCGGCGCGCGCCTTGCCGGTGTCGAGCCGCCGAAGCACGAGGACACCGAGCAGACGATCGAGCAGCTCAAGGCGCGCATCGCCGGAACGATTGCCTTCGTCAAGACGCTGCCGGCAGCCGCCATCGACGCGTCGGCGGATCGCGAGGTCATATTCCCGCTCGGCCGCGACAACAAAGCGCGCATGCGCGCAGCGGACTATCTCAATCATTTCGTGCTGCCGAATTTTTACTTCCACATCAGCACCGCCTACGGCATTCTTCGCCATTGCGGCGTCGAGATCGGCAAGCGCGACTACCTTGCCGGCATTCCCATCGCGGTGATTTGAGAGCGCGAGCCTCGTCGAGGCGGCACGGTGGCGGTGTACGCGCGCGGGTGCGCTCGCCGTCCGCGCAGGTTCAAACGCAGGAGGATAGCGCTTGAAAAAACACTGGCATGTGATGCTTCTGGGACTGGCCGCGATCGCGCCAGCGTGTCTGCCGGCGGCGCATGCCTCCAACGTGATCAATCCCTGCGCGGGTCCTTCGGGCCTGCTCGGTCTGCTCGATCGTCCCACGGTGGCGGATTCCAGCTGCGTGGTGCCGGACGGCAAGGCAGTGTTGGAGGCGGGCATCGCCGCCGGGAACCTGCCCGGTCTGCCGGGCGGGGTCGGGGATACGCTGCCGAATCTCGAGCTGCGATTCGGCCTGCCGGACCAGTCGGAGTTCGTCTGGTTGCCGCCGAATTACCAATATATGGCGTTCAACGGCCAGGCGCCGGCGGTGAGCGGCTTCGGCGCGACGACCATCGGCTTGAAGCACGTGCTCGGCACGACCCAACATTGGCAATGGACCGCAGAGGCGCTCGCGACGCTCCCCTCGGGTGACGCGCAGTTCGGCAGCAACGGAGTTGGGGGCGCGGCCAATGCGATCGTCAGCTACAGCAGCAGCGGTCCGCTCGGCGTGTCGTTCCAGATGGGCGTCTCGTCGCAGACCGAGCCGACCCTGGCGGGCGGGCAGCGCTACACGAGCTTCAATCCCGACCTGGTGGTGACCTGGCTGTGGAATCCGCGCTTCCAGTTCTATGGGGAGGTCTACGCGCAGTCGTCATCAGGATACGACCAGGGCTGGGGAACCGCCGCGGACGGCGGCATTCAGTACCTCATCAATCGCAATTTCGAACTGGATCTGGAAGAGGGCGTGAGCGTACAGGGGAACCTCGGCTTCTCGAATTACACGGGCGCCGGGCTCGGAGTGATGTTCTGACTGACCCGTTGCGCAACGGCGCTGCCCTCGCTCAGACGCAACCAGCCTTTGACCACGCGGTAGATGTACCAGCTGCCGGCGGCGCCGATCACATCGGCCGGGGGCTTCTGGCCTTGAGGTCCTTTAGGCATTCTCTTCAGCCCACTTGATGAACTTTTTCCATCTGATCTGGAGACCTTTATCTCTGGTGGTTTTGCCTTTGCACCAGACCAGTCCTGTCTTGGTCACGCATAGGTCGCCGAGATGGGTATCACCATCGTAAACGTCGAGCTCGATTCCCCTGTTCTTGATGTGCATGTCTATGCCGAGACTCTTGATCGAAACGCGCTTCGCTGCCATGACCCCTCCGATTGCTTTGCGCCAAGCATTCGCGGGTCGGCTCCCGGAGTCAAGCGGGGTGGTTTTCAAACTGAGACACTACCCAAGTCGTCGAGGAGTTGTTTGGCAAGGCCAAGGGGCGAGCGCGGGATGTATGGGCCGACAGCGCGTACCGAAGCGGCCGGCAGGAGCAGGACTTGCAGCCTCAAGGGTTCCGCAGTCCCGTCCATGAGCGGGCCGATCGGGGCCGGCTGCTCACCCCGGCGCGGCAGCGAGAGAATCGCCGGACGTCCCGCGTGCGCGTGCGAGTGGATCAGGTGTTTGCGGCGCTGACGCAGATGGACGGCATGAGGGTGCGTCCCATCGGGATCGAGCGGCTGCGGAACAATCCGCTTGACGGGATCAAGTGTGCCGGTCCGATGGGCAACGGGACAGTGGAGGCAACGGAACGCCTGCGCAGAGTCACAGCGACGGCGAAATCCGGGGCGATTTGCCTGGCTGGTCGAGTCGGCGGCTAATTTGCCTCATTTTCAGCCCACGTGACACTCGCGACGATCGATTGATAGAGGTTCCCTTGTCGTGTTGCGGCGCCCGACTGTTCGTGCGCGTTGGTTCTCGCCGAACGAACGTGCGATGCGCGCCAACCCGGCGGCGTTTGCGCTGAATCTGCCGTCACTGTAGCAGAGGCGGCTGCGCTCGACAGGGCCGGGCGGTCTATTGCACACTGTTTGCGGCGCGACACGACCGTGCGGGGTCAAACTGGGCTCGCCGAGGCTGATCATAATGGGCAAATCAAGCGTGTCGCCCGATCCGGCGGCACGGCCGGTGGTGGTGTGGCTGCGCGGCGATCTGCGCCTGAGCGACAATCCGGCGCTTGTCAGGGCGGACGAATCCGGCCAACCGGTCATACCGCTTTACATTCTCGATGACGGCCCAGGCGCGGGACGCGCGCTCGGGGGCGCCGCCCGCTGGTGGCTGCACCACAGTCTGATCGCCTTGGCCGCTTCGCTCGATGCGCTCGGCCGCGGTCCCGGGCAGGCGCCGAGGCTGCTCCTGCGGCGCGGTCGAGCGGCCGATGTGCTGGCGAAGCTGAGCGTCTCGACGGGCGCGTCGCGCATCATCTGCAATCGCACTTACGATCCGCTCGTCGATGCGGCGGACGCAGCCGTGGAGTCGGCGCTGCGCCCGTTGGGCGTCGCGTTTGAGCGCTGCGGCGGGGAAATGCTCGCCGAGCCGGACGCGCTGGTCACCGGCGGCGGCGGACCGTTTCGGATCTTCACGCCGTTCTGGAATCGCCTGCAAAGCCTGGAGCCGGCCGAGCCGCGGCCCGCGCCGCGCGCACTGGCGGGCTACGGCGGGCCGATGACGAGCGAGCGCATCGAGGATTGGGAGCTCTTGCCGCGTACCGGTTGGGACGCGCAGTTCGCGAGCATCTGGACACCCGGGGAGCGCGGCGCCGCGGTTCGGCTGCGCGCCTTCCTGCGCGGCCAATCGGCCGATTACCGCGGCACACGGGATTTCCCGGCGCTCGAGGGCACTTCGCGCCTGTCGCCGCACCTGCGTTTCGGAGAGATCAGTGCACGGCAGATCTGGCACGCGTTTCTGCGTGGATCGGCGGGTGGGCGGACTGAGCTGACGGGCGCGGGCTTTCTGCGCGAGCTCGGCTGGCGCGAGTTTGCGCGCTACACGCTGTACCACTTCCCCGATCTGCCCGTGCGGCCGTTGCGCCCGGAATTCGCCGTTTTCGAGTGGCGCGATGATGTGCGCGCACTGGACGCGTGGCGGCACGGGCGCACGGGATACCCGATCGTCGATGCCGGCATGCGCGAATTGTGGCGGACGGGCTGGATGCACAATCGCGTCCGCATGATCGTCGGCTCGTTCCTCGTCAAGGACCTGCTCATTCCCTGGCAGCGCGGCGAGGCGTGGTTCTGGGACACGCTGGTCGATGCCGACAGGGCGAACAATGCGCTCAACTGGCAGTGGGTGAGCGGCTGCGGTGTAGATGCCGCGCCGTACTTCCGCATCTTCAATCCCGTCGCACAGAGCCAGCGGTTCGATCCGGACGGCGCCTACCTGCGCAAATGGATTCCGGAGCTGCGGGCGCTGGCAGCGCCGGCAATCCACGAGCCATGGACCGCGGCGCCCGGGGTGTTGGCGGAAGCCGGCGTCAGACTGGGCGCGAGCTACCCGCGCCCCATCGTCGTGCATGCCGAAGCGCGCAAGCGAGCCCTGGCGCGATTCGAGGCTTTGCGACGGCGCGCGTAAGGGCGCCGGGATCCGCTCATGCGAGGGCACACCCGCACGGCGGCGACACGCTGCCGCCCGGCCGTAGGGCGCGCGTCGCCGGGACACTGCCGGCGCCGCCGGCGCTTGCGTTTTCGCGGGGTGGCGCGGGACAATTCCCGTCGCGGCGCGCGTCGGCGTCCGCCGCACAGGCAGTCCGGATCGATCGAATGAGACTACAGCAAGGAGGATGCGAACACGCCCGCGGGTCGCCCGTCCCGATGCCCATCATTCTGCACTGAGGTGTTGGTGTCATCCGGAATGGAACGCGCCGTTTGTGATTACGCCGGCCTCTCGGCTCCGCGGCGGGCCAACCAGCGCGTCGGCCCGGCGCGCGAGTGCGCTGGAGAGCGCTCGCGCGGCGCAGGCGCGGGTCGGGCCCGTCCCGCGGGCGTTGTCCTCGCGCGTGGCGCGCCATGCGCGATGCCGTAGGTTCGTGGCTCGATGCGCGGCCGTCGGCCCGCGTCGCCTGGCTCATCGCACGCAATGCGCTGCGGCGCTGGCCTCTTGTCGGGCTTGCCGCGCCGTTCGCGCTGGGCGCGTTCGTGGCGCTCGGGCGTGCGAGCGCCGTCGCGCGGGCGATCGCGGCCGCGGCGCGCGAACCGTGGCTCGTCCTGACGATCTCCACCCTGATTGCGACGGTCCTCGTGGCGCGCCGCCGCCGCCGGCTCGCGCGTGAGGCTCATCGCCGCTGGCTTGGCGCGCTGCCGAGCGATGTGTCGCCGATGGTCCGCGCCGCGAGCGGGCCTTTGGCGCTCGGGCTCGCGGCGGTCCTGTGGCTTGCGCTGGCCTCGGCTGTCGCGCGGCTGCCGGCGTGGATGTCCGCCCGTCTCACCGTGGTCTGCATCGCCGGCGCCGCGATCGGCGTGACGCTTGCCGCCGCCATCGCGGCGGTGCTCGAGTGGCGCACGCGGCGCGGCCGGGCCGACCCGCGGGTGCGGCGGCGCTCGCGTTATTCGCTGAGCGAGCGCCCGCGGTCCGGATGGGCCACCCATGCGGTGTTGTCGCCGCTCGGGGGGTGGCCGCTCGCCGCGGCGCGATTCGGGGACCGTCCGAACATCCGGGCGCGCAGCCTTTGGCTGTTGCTGTTGGCGGTACCCATGAACGAGCCAGTCGGGCACATCCTGGCCGCCGTGTTCTTCTGGCTGTTGATGCTGCACTTGCTCAACCTTCTGCGGGCGATGTTGCGTACCGCGTTTCCGGCATCCTGGTGGCTCGCGCCGACCTCTCTTGGGCCGATGCGCTTCGCGGTTGCGCTCTGCGGGCGCGCCCTGGCGGCGACCGCCGCCGCCTGCGCCGTGTTGATCGTCTTGACTTACGCGCTCGGCGGTCCGGCGCCGGCGCGCACTGCCGCGCTGGCGGGCGCGCTCTGGCTCGTGGTGGCCAGCGGATTCGGCGTTGCCGTGAGCGCGCTGGCATCGCGCGTCGGCTCCAAGGCGGAGCGGGCGGTGTTCCGGTGGCGCGGGTGAACGGCGCCGCGGCGAGCTCCACGGCTGCGCTGTTGCGCGTCGACGGTTTGAGCGCCGGATATGGCGCGCGCACGGTGCTGCGCGAGGTGAGCATCGAGGTCGGCCTGGGACAGTGGTATGTGCTGCTCGGTCCCAACGGCAGCGGCAAGTCGACGCTGCTGTACTGCATCGCGGGACTGTTGCGGCCCCGGGCGGGCCGGATCGAGCTCGGCGGCGTCTCGCTAGCGACCGATGCGCGCAACGCCAAGCGGGAACTCGGTTTCGCGTGTGCGCCGGAGCGATTGCCCGGTCTGCTCACCGGCCGGCAGTGTCTGGAGGTCTATGCGGCCGCCAAGGGCGCGCGGACCATCGACGTCGAAGTGCTCGAGTTGGCGGAGCGGTTGGCCGTCATGCCGCTCCTCGACCAGTTCGTGGACACTTATTCGCTGGGGACGCGGCAGAAGCTCGCGGTGCTGCAGGCGTTGATCGGCGCGCCGCGCCTGATCGTGCTCGATGAGGCATTCAACGGACTCGATCCCTCGAGCGCGGCATGCCTGAAACGGCACTTGCACGCCGGGGTCGAAGCCGGCCGCAGCTCGGTCCTGCTCGCCACGCACACGCTGGATATCGTCGAGCGCCATGCCGACCAGGTCGGCCTGATGATCGCCGGACGACTCGTGCAGGCCTGGTCGGCCGCGCAGCTTGCGGCCTTGCGGGGCGCGGGTGAGCCTCTGGAGGAGACGTTGGCGCGTGCCGTGGCGGAGTCGCTGTAGCCCAGAATCGGATGTTCGTATGCAGAATCGCGGCATGCCTTCGGGGATTTCGTCCGCGCGCCCGGTCGATGCGCGGGGCTGCGGGTCACGGCGGCTGACCGCGAGGTGCCGGCGGAGTCGGCGGAGCGCGGGCGGGTGCCTGAATCTCGCCTTGTTCGTCGCCACGACGGGCTCGAGCCTTCCGCCGCGGCGTATCGCTTCGC
>JAJZZR010000122.1 GCA_021797465.1 Pseudomonadota bacterium
GCGCGAAAAGGCGCGCCGTATCGGCGTGCTGGCGACTGCGGTCGCGGTCCTGGCGACCGCCGCTGCGGCGGGGTGGTGGCTGTCGCGCGGACCCGCGCCGCCGTCGTACATCACAGCTCCGGTGACGCGCGGAACGATTGCGCGCACGGTCGGCGCCACCGGCACGGTCAACCCTGTCATGACGATCATCGTAGGCTCGTACGTGTCGGGCGTCATTCAGGACGTCTATTGCGACTACAACACCCAAGTCAAGCAAGGACAGGTGTGCGCCAAGATCGATCCTCGTCCGTACGAGGCGGCGCTCGCCGCGGCGCGCGGCCAACTGGCGCGCGACAGCGCGCAGCTGTCCGGCGCGCGCGCGGATCTGGCCCGCTATGCCGTGCTCGTCCGGCGGCATCTAGTCGCGAACATAACGTATTCCGATCAGGCCGCGCTGGTCCATCAGTTAAAGGGGCAGGTCGAGTCCGACCAGGCGGTCGTTCGCACCGCCACAGTCAACCTTGGCTATACGCGCATCGTCTCCCCGGTGAACGGCACCGTGATTGCCCGCAACATCACGATCGGGCAGACGGTCGCGGCGAACTTCCAGACACCCACGTTGTTTCTGATCGCCCAGAACCCTACCCGCATGGAGGTCGATACCAACGTCAGCGAAAGCGACATCGGCACCGTCGTGGTCGGCGACCCGGCGGATTTCACGGTCCTGGCTTATCCACAGCGGACCTTCCGGGGGAGCGTCGTGCAGGTCCGCCAGGCGCCGCAGGTCGTCCAGAACGTCGTGACCTACGACGCGGTCGTCGCAGTGGCCAATCCGAGGTTCCTGCTCAAGCCCGGAATGACGGCGACCGTGAGCATCGTGACCGAACAACGCGCGAACGTGCTGCGTGTGCCCGACCGGGCGCTGCGCTTCACACCGGCGCGCTTCGGCCCGGCGCCGACCCCACAGTCCGCGCGGGTGTGGGTGCTGCGCTCGGGCAAGCCGATCGCCGTGGCGGTGCGCACCGGACTCGATGATGGCACGTATACGGAGATCAGCGGTGAGACCCTGCGAGTCGATGAGCCGGTGATCATCGGCGAGCAGCGCCCCGGGACGAACTCGCGTGCACAGACCTTGCGGTTCGGGTTGTAGCAGGCCGGCGGGCGCGGCCGTGGCGCAACCGGTGATCGAGCTCAAGGGGGTGACCCGGCTGTACCGGCTCGGAGGCGTCGATGTGCGCGCTCTGGCCGATGTGACGCTGACGATCGCCCGAGGTGAGTTCGTTGCGATTGTGGGGGCATCGGGTTCGGGAAAGTCCACATTGATGAACGTGTGCGGTTGTCTCGACCGGCCGACGGCGGGTCAATACCTGTTCGAGGGAGCGGATCTCGATCGCCTGAGCGAGCCGGCGCTGGCCCGCATCCGCAGCGAGCGTATCGGCTTCGTTTTTCAGAGCTTCAATTTGTTGGCGCGCACGAGCGCCCTGGAGAACGTCGCCCTGCCGCTGATCTACACGGGCGCACACCCGGCGCGGCGGCGCGAGCGGATCGCGCGGGCCGGCCGGGCGCTGGCCGAGCTCGGGCTGCAGGGACGCGAACGGAGCACTCCGAGTCAGCTCTCGGGAGGCCAGCAGCAGCGGGTCGCTATTGCGCGGGCGCTGATCAACCATCCGGCGGTCCTGCTGGCCGATGAGCCGACGGGCAATCTGGACACGCGAACCTCGCACGAGATCATGGCGGCGCTGCGCCGGCTCAATCGCGACGAGAACGTGACGGTCATCGTGGTGACTCACGAGTCCGATATTGCCCAGTACGCGGACCGCATCATCACCATGCGCGACGGGCAGATCGTCTCCGACCGGGCCAACCATGCGCCGGTCGCGGTGTCACAGGGGGTACGTACCGATCCGCGGCGCGGCGAGACGGCGGTCGCGGCGCCGGCGGTGGCCGCGCCGGTGGCTTCCTTGGGCTTCTCGGCGATGATCTTCCTCAACGCCGCGCAGGCGCTCGGACGCAACAAGCTGCGTTCGGCGCTGACCATGCTGGGCGTCTTCATCGGTGTGGCGGCGCTCATCGCCATGGTGGCGGTCGGGCAGGGCGCCAACGAGGCCGTGGCCCGGCAGATCGCGAGCCTCGGAACCAACATGCTGGTGGTGCTGCCGGGGGCGACGACCGCGGGCGGTTTGCGCGCCGGCTTCGGCAGCGCCTCCACGCTCACCACCGACGATGCCGCCGCGTTGCGCCGCGACGACCCGGCGGTCGCCGACGTCGCCTATATGATCCGGCAGCTCGCCCCGGTGCAGTACGGCAACCGGAACTGGAGCACCAACATACAGGGAGTGACGCCGAGCTATCTGGCGATCACCAACTGGCGCGTGGCCGCGGGACGTATGCTCGATCGGTCCGACGAGCGCGGCGCCGCGATGGTTGCCGTGCTCGGTCAGACGGTCTACCACCAACTGTTCGGCGCCTACGAGAATCCGATCGGCGCGAGGATTCTCGTCAAGGGGACGAGCATGCGCGTGGTCGGTTTGCTGGCGCCGAAGGGGCAGACCTCCTTCGGCCAGGATCAGGATGACGTCGTGATGATTCCGTTCAGCACGGCCGAGGAGAAGGTCCTCGGCGCGGCTGCGCCGAGCTCGGCACAGACCATTCCGACGACCACCGTGTCCGGGGCGACGGTGAACGTGACGAGCTCTGCGGCGGCATTTCCGCCGCCTCCGAACCCCTACGGCATCCCGTCGCGCATGACCGGATACGTCAACGCCATCTTCGTGCAGGCCCTGGACCGCAAGCTGGTACCCGCGGCACTGCGACAGGTGACCGATACTCTGATGCGCCGCCACCGCATCGCCGCGGGCGAGACCGCCGATTTCGCGGTGCATAACCTCAGCCAGATCGCCCAGACCGCGGAGAGCTCCTCGCGCATCATGGCGCTGCTGCTTGCCGTCGTGGCCTCGATATCGCTGCTGGTCGGCGGCATCGGCATCATGAACATTCTGCTGGTGTCGGTGACCGAGCGAACGCGCGAGATCGGGTTGCGGATGGCGATCGGCGCCCGCCGGCTGCATGTGCTCCTGCAGTTCCTGGTCGAGTCGATCTTTCTCAGCGTCACGGGCGGAGTTGCCGGTGTCCTGGGGGGTGTGGCGATCTCGTGGGTCATCTCGGCGGTCGAGCACTGGCCGATCCTGCTGTCAAGCGGCGCCATCGGCGGCGGATTCCTGTTCTCGGCCGCGGTCGGGATCTTCTTCGGCTACTACCCGGCGCGCCAGGCCTCCCGCTTGAATCCCATCGCAGCGCTGCGCTATGAATGAGTGCCGGGCCCGGCCGGGCGCGAGCGGGGCTCGAGAGGAAAAAGCGGGCGTAACTGGTTGATGTTACAAGCCGCAGACCGCGCTCCGTTCCGGTAGACGGCGCGCTGACGAAGGTCCGCACCGATGCGGGCGATTTCGCCACCGCGATGGCCATCGACGTACCGTGCGCCATCCTCCAGGGACGACGAGGGGGGACGACAGACCGGCTGCCTATGGTAAAAAGAGCGGACCTCGGCAACGGCCCCCGGGGTGATCGCGCGGGTCCGGGCATGGCTCGCGGAGCATCGCTGCCGAACGGCGCATCGTGAAACGAAGGAAAAATCACAATGTCTCTCTTGCACGTCATCATCCTTGCCATCGTTCAGGGCTTTGCCGAGTTGCTGCCCGTTTCCAGCTCCGCGCACGTCATCGTCGCGGAAGAGTTGATGGGCATGAATCCTGCCGCGCCGAAGATGACACTTCTGCTGGTCATGCTGCACACCGGCACGATGCTGGCCGTGATCGTGTATTTCTGGCAGCGATGGCGCCGCACGTTCTTCAATTCAAGAGCCGAGTTCAAGAACTTCGCCATTGCCCTGGTGGTCGCCACCTTCCTCACCGGCCTCGTCGGCGGCGGCCTGATCGAATTCATCGAGAGAGTGCTGATGCGCAATCAGCCGCATGCCTGGATCGAGCAACTCTTCAGTCATCTCGGCCTGATCGCGATCGCGCTGGCGGTCGGCGGGGTATTCATTCTCGTGGCGGGCCTGTTCGAGAACCGCCGGCACCAGACCGGCGCGACGCACGAGATGACACTTAGGCAGTACGGCTGGATCGGCGCCATCCAGGGGCTGTGCGTGCCGTTCCGCGGATTCTCACGCTCCGGCGCAACGATTTCCACCGGCCTGTTTTTCGGTGTGACACGCGCGTGCGCAGAGGATTTCAGCTTCGCATTGGCCGTGGTCCTGACGCCGCCGGCCGACGCCCGCGAGCTGTGGCGCCTCTATCGGGCGCACCATGATCACCTCGCGGCAATGGTGCCGGCCGCCATGCCGAGCATTCTGGGAGTCATTTTCGCGTTTCTGGCCGGATTGCTGGCGCTGAGGTGGTTGAGCCGCTGGCTGGAAAAGGGCCGATGGCATTTCTTCGGCATCTACTGTCTGGTCGCGGCCGGCGTCGTCGGCTACCTGCGCCTGCGGGGCTTCTGAGCCCGCTCCCGGACCCGGGTTCTCGAATCCCCGGCAGGTCAATGATGTCGAGGCTCAAGAGAATCCGATAACTATTGGATAAATAACGTAGTTTATTGAAGATGACGCGTCATGGAGTGCGCGGCGTGCGTGCGCTGCCGGCGTGGGTTGCCGAACCCTCGACCGTGCTCTACATTGGATTGATCGCGCTCGTTGCCCAAGCGAGCGGCTATGTCTACGTCCTGTTCCCGGAGCTCGGGGCGCTCGGCCACGACATTCTCAAGCGTCCTCGGGGAACTTGGGCTCGGGCCCCGCTGATGCTGGTCCTCACGCCGTTGGCGACAGCGGTGGTCGGCACGCTGATCACGCGTCATCTACCGTACGGGTTGACGTCGGTTCTGCTCGACGTTGGTTTTTCTGTGGTGGCGATCACCGTACTGCGATCACCGATCGCACCGGCCATCTCCGCGGGCCTGCTGCCTTTGACGCTGGGGATTCACAGCTTCTGGTATCCGCCGTCGTTATTGATCGGGACCGGCGTGTTGGCGGGCGTTGCGGCGCTTCGGGCCCGAATGAGCGCCCCGGCCGCCCGGACTGCCGCGCCGGCACGGGATCGCGTGGACGACGAGGTCGAGGAGGCGCCGGCCACATTGAGTTGGGTGCCGTTCTTCGTCGTGTTCCTCATCCTCGCGGTCGTGGCCGGCGACCTCACCGGTTGGCGCCTCGTCCTGTTTCCCCCGCTCGTCGTCATTGGCTTCGAGGCCTTCGCGCATTCCGCCGTTTGTCCTTGGGCTGGACGGCCGATCGCGCTGGGGGTCGCCTGCGGCTTGAGCGCCACCGCCGGTGTGCTGTGCGTCAACTTCCTCGGGGCCGGTCCGCTCGGTGCGATGTGCAGCATTTTGGTGGGAATCGTCATCGTGCGCGCGCTCGACCTGCACGTACCGCCGGCATTGGCCGTAGGCCTGTTGCCGTTCGTCATGGCGCATCCGGACTTGCGGTTCCCCGCCGCGGTCCTGCTCGGAACGGCGATCGAGACGGCGGTGTTCCTGGGCTGGCGGCGCTTCGCGCAAGCGGCGCATGCCCGGGGCCGCTCGAGCCCGTGACGGGATGGCGCCTGCGGCCAAGAGGCATCGGGCCGGGCTCGCCGCGCCTCAGTCGCGCGGAACGCCGGCGAGGGCTCGTCTGCCCTCGAGGAGTTGCCAAAGTCCCAGGCCGGGCGTGCCGACGAGGAATTCGCGCACGCGGCGAACCAACGACAGAGCGACCGCGGGCGCGGCGGGGACGCCGACCAGCGCGCACACCAGAATGTAGAAGGCTTCCTGAACGCCGAGGGCGGCTGGGACCGCGAAACCGAACGTGCGCAGTCCGCAGTAGAGGCTGTCGACGATGAACGCCTGAGTGGCCGAAACCTCGATGCCCATCAGGTGCAGGGCGACCCAGGTCTCCACCGCACCCAACACCCAGGCGGCGGCGTGGGCGAAGAATGCCGTCACCGTCGGCCAATTCATGGCGAAGAGCCGATCGAGCGTCAGGCGCAACTCCTCCGGGCTGCCGATGCGCAGGTTCGGCATCCGCCGCGCGAGCCCGCGGGCGCCGCGCTCGAGCAGAGACAGGAGCGGCCTGCGCCACAGGAGCAGGGCGATCATCAGGGCGAGCGCCGGCAGCAGCGCGTAGGCGAGGATCGCGGGCGACGTGTTCCGCCAGCCCGTGACCAGCAGGATCGCTCCCGCCAGCACGTAGGGCAGCTTTGCGGCCTGCTCGATGATCAGATCCGCCAGCAGAGAGCCCGCAACGGACACCGTGTCGATGCCGCTCAGGGCAAGTACCCGCGCGCCGGCCACGATACCCCCGAGTTGGGACAGGGGCAGCACCTCCGCGGTCGACTCGCGGACGTAACGGGCCCACACGTAGCGCCACGGCGAGCCGTCGCTCACCGCGGAGCCGATCCGCGACCAGGCATAGCCCATCAAGACGACGGCCGGCAGATGAAGCAGCGCCAGCAGGGCGAGCCCGGAGAAGCCGACTCGTTCGGCTGCGTGTCCGACCGCATCGAAGCCCGCGTAGGCGATGGCCGCAAGAAGTCCCGCGGCGCTGAAGATGAAGGCGAGGACTTTCCATCGGCTCATGCGGTACCTGCGGCCGGCACGATCGCGGAACGGGTGCCGGTCCGCTCCGGCTGGACATCGAACGTCCGCATGTATCCGGCAAAGCGATCGCGCAGCGCGTCCGCCTCGAGCCCGAACGATTCGAGGCGATGCGCGTGCACGGCGTAGCCCCCTCTCGGCCGTGCGCGCAGTGACTCGGCGATACGCGCCTCGGCCGCGGCGCTCAGCCTCTTGCCACAGTGATCGTACAGAGCCGAGAGGGCGTCCATGGGTGCTTTCACCAGGTCGTGATAGTGCAGGTGCAGTATCTGCGCGCCGCTCGCGCGGGCGGCCACCATTCTATCGGCGCCGTCGGCCCATCGCTCGCTGATTTCCGCCCCGATCTGCTGGCGATCGATATGGCGGGTGAAGGGCCGCCGCAGAATCTCGGTCAATTTGGCGACGGAGGCGAGGACACACAACGGGTCGCGGTGCAGCATGACGATGACGGCATCAGGATAGGTCGCGCGCAGCGCATCCAGAGCGAATATGTGGTCGGGGCTCTTCAAAACCCAGTGCCTCGCGGATCTCTGCTGCGCGTCGAGATGTTGGAGGAACCGCCGGTGAAAGTGGTAGGCGCAGTCGTGACCATGTCGGTCCAGCCAGTCGCGATAGGCGGGGATGCGGTAGATCGTATCGAAACGCAGGCTTTGGAAGACCTGGGCGGTGATTTCCGTGCATTCCTGCGGGGCGTCGACCTCGAGCGGATGCATACCGGCGAGTTCCGGCGAGAGCAGGTGAAAGAATGCGAATTGGCGCGCGACCCGCGCCTGGCGGTTGTCGGCGCCGGTCAGCGGGCGGCGGGTCGGGTAGGGATACAGAAGTTGCCAACTGCGCGGCACGGCGACGGCCGGATCCAGAGCGAGCATGGAGTGTAGGAAAGTGGAGCCGCTGCGCGGCAGGCCGGTGATGAAGATCGGGCGCACGAGGCTGCGGCGCGCGATCGCCGGATCGGACTGCTCGGCGACATCGAGCTCCAGCTGGTTGTCCAGGCAGCGCAAGGCATCGAAACGGGCCGCCACCTGGCCGAACGTCGACAGCTGCGCCTCCTCGCGCAGGGACTGCAGCAGCCGCTGCAGCGCCGTGGCGAACGTCCAGTCGGAAAAGTCGCGGCATCCGCGGCGGCGCAGCGTGGTTTCGATGAGTCCGAGCGCATCGAGCGGTGCGATGCGATCGAGAATGCGCATCCGTGAACGTCGCGCCGTCCGCACCGGCCGATGCGCGGGCGGCGCAACCTGCGCCGCCGCGCCTGCCGGCGCTTTTGCGAGCGATGCGTTTGCGGGATATAACGAAACGTTGCGCGCGGCGCGCGTCGTGAGGCCGCGGCGGTGCGGCGCGCCGAGGCGCGACGGACTCGCCCTTCGGCGCAGCAGGGGCGCGGCGACGGCGATCGACAAGGCGAGCACGAGGATCGTGATCAGCGGACCATACGCCATACCGTACCATCCTTCGTCACTACCGGTCATACCAGACCCGCGCCGGGGCGGCAGCTTCCGCTTCGGGCGGTGGCTTCTGCCGCCCGCGGAACCGCCGTGCCGCCGAAGCACCGCCGGCCGTGGCTGCATCGGGCGCAAGCGGTCCGGAGGCCACTTGAGCCGCGAGCATCAGCCCGATGCATGCGCGCCGCGCGCTTCGGCTAGGAAACGACGCAAGGACCGCGGGCGACAATAGGCAGTTGCCACGCGATATACGCGCAATCCGCCCATGTCCTTCAGCGGCGGAGCGCATGTGCGCGCTGAACCCGCGGTCCCGATGCGCGCGTCTTGCGCCCCGGACTTCCACCATGGATCTCGGGAGCGCGATCCGAAGAAGCCTTCGCTAGAGCGCCGCGGACCTTCGCGCCGGCGTCGCTCGCGGCGAATAATAGGACGCATTCTGCCGGCCCGCGACGGCCTCGCGCGCGTAGCTGATCAGATGGTGGGCGACGAGCCCCACGTGAATCACTTCCTCTACGCGCCCCCGCCGCAGAAGCGGCCCGGCTGTGCGCCAGAATGTCGCGCGGTAGTCCGACGCGATGCCGACCTTGAACAAGAGATTGGCCATGATCGTCAGACCGCGGCCGACGTTCGACCATGAGGCCCGCGCGGAACTCGCCGGCAATGGCTTGCGGTTCGGGTAGGTGTGCGCAATGTTCCAGGCGAAGCGGTCGTAGACGGCCTCCGGGCTGTATGTTTCCGCGATGAGCTGTCGCCAGGCCGAGACCACTGCCTCATAGGGTCGGCGGAAACGAACATTCGACTCCAGACTCGGATCCTCGGCGATGCGACCGTCCGCGGCGAGGCGGGCATACAGTTGGGTGCGCGGCAGGGCCTGCAGCAGGTTCACCGTCAGCATCGGAATGTGGCTGCGGCGGATGAACTCGGCGATGCGTGCCGGTGTCTCCGCGGTGTCGGTATCGAGGCCGAGTATGATCCCGGAAACCACCTCGAGGCCATAAGCATTCAAAGTCTCGATCGCCTCGAGTATCGGCACCGAGACGTTGTGACGCTTGTGCATCGCTTCGAGCGCCGCGAGCTCGGGGGTCT
>JAJZZR010000366.1 GCA_021797465.1 Pseudomonadota bacterium
GCCCGCCTCGGAGAGCTTGGAGAACCGCTTGTGCAGATCGTAGAAGCCGAATTGAATGTTCATGCCTCATTATAACTCCAACGACTCCGTCACTGCAGCCAACAGAGCCAATTTTTAGAGGTGCCCTGAGAAATCAGCGGGAGGCGAGCGTCCTTGCGATCGCTGTCCCGATGAAGATATTGCCGCCGCCGGTGTTGGTACCGCTGATGAATATGCCGCGCGTCAACAGTGTTTTCCCACGCACTGTCGATCGCATCGAAAACGGACGGGAGCATGCGCTTCATACCGCAACCGGCGCCCTGATGGCCGGATGCGGGTCGTAGCCGCGGAGCGCGAAGTCTCCGTACTCGAAGTCGAAGAGCGAGGTCTTCGCTGGATTGAGCCGCAGGACCGGCAGCTCGCGCGGTGCGCGTGCGAGCTGCTCGCGCGCCTGCTCGATGTGGTTTAGATAGAGGTGCGCGTCGCCGAGCGTATGGATGAACTCGCCGGGCTCGAGCCCTGTGACCTTGGCTACCATGAGGGTGAGCAGCGAGTACGAGGCGATGTTGAACGGCAGTCCCAGAAAGACATCGGCGCTGCGCTGGTAAAGCTGGCAGGATAGTCGGCCGCTGGCGACATAGAATTGGAACAGCATATGGCACGGGGGCAACTTCATACGCTCGATGTCCGCAACGTTCCAGGCGCTAACGATCAGACGGCGTGAGTCGGGGTTGCATTTGATCTGTTCGATCACCTGGCCGATCTGATCGATGTGACGGCCATCCGGCGCGGGCCAGGAGCGCCATTGATAGCCGTAAACCGGGCCGAGCTCGCCATTGTCATCTGCCCACTCATCCCAGATGGTCACCCCGTGCGCTCTCAAAGAACGGACATTGGTCTCGCCGCGCAGGAACCAGAGCAGCTCGTGGATGACGGATTTGAGGTGGATCCTTTTGGTGGTCATGAGGGGAAATCTCTGCGCGAGGTCGCAGCGCATCTGGTGACCGAAAATGCTGAGCGTGCCGGTACCGGTACGGTCATTCTTGCACACGCCGCAGGTGAGCACGTGGCGCAGCAAGCCAAGGTACTCCTGCTCCATCGAATCACCGTTTCCACTCATCGCTTTTCCCCTCACCCGGCAGCCTCCGACAACACGCACCGCACGGCGCCCGTCAGTACCGATAAATTGGCCGGGTCGATAACATACGGAGGCATCATGTACACGAGGTGACCGAAAGGACGAAGCCAGACACCGGCCTCGACGAACCGTGTCATCAACGTCGGCAGATCGACTGGCGCATGCGTCTCGACAACACCGATCGCACCCAGCACGCGGACTTCGCGCACCGTCGCCAGCGCGGCACAGGGAGCGAGCTCCATGCGCATCTGGCTTTCGATACTCCGCACTTTTGCTTGCCAGTCGTAGGCAAGCAGTAGATCGATGCTTGCCGCAGCGACCGCACAGGCGAGCGGATTCGCCATGAAGGTGGGGCCGTGCATGAAACAGCCCGGCTCGCCGCGGGAGATCGTCTCGGCCACCTCGGCGGTGGTCAGGGTGGCGGCCAGGGTCAAGTAGCCGCCGGTGAGCGCCTTGCCCAGGCAGAGCATGTCCGGGACGATGCCCGCGTGCTCGCAGGCAAACAGCCGGCCGGTGCGGCCGAAGCCGGTGGCGATCTCGTCGGCGACCAGCAGCACGTCATGTGCGTCACACAGGGTGCGCACCTGGCGCAAGTACTCCGCGTGGTAGAACCACATGCCGCCCGCGCCCTGCGCGATGGGCTCCAGAATTACCGCAGCGAGCGAATCCTCGTGCGCCTCGATTAGGTGCGCAAAATCGGCGATGTCAGACGGCTCCCAAGGGTCGCCGAAACGGCACTGGGGACGGGACGCGAAGAGTTGCTTCGGCACCACCCCTTCGAACAGATGATGCATGCCGGTGACCGGATCGCACACCGACATTGCGGCGAAAGTATCGCCGTGGTAGGCGCCCTGCAGGGCGAGCAGCCGACGCTTGCCCGGCCGACCTCTGGCCTGCCAGTACTGGATCGCCATCTTGATAGCCACCTCCACTGACACCGAACCCGAATCGCACAGAAAGATCTTCTCCAGGGGTTCCGGCGTCAGTGCCACCAGCCGGCGCCCCAGCTCAACCGCGGGCATATGGGTCAAACCGCCGAACATCACGTGAGCCATGCGCTGGATCTGATCCTGCGCCGCGCGGTTGAGCGATGGGTGGTTGTAGCCGTGAATCACTGCCCACCACGAGGCCATGCCGTCGATCAGTTCGCGCCCATCGGCCAGTTTTAATCGCACCCCTTCAGCGCAAACCACGGGCCAGCGCGGCACCGGATCGGTCATCGGGGCATAGGGATGCCAGAGATGGGCTTGGTCGAAGGCGAGGGCGTCCGCCCCCCAAATTTCGTCAGGGCAGTCGGTGTTGTGATGAGTCCTCATCGGTAGCTTCCCTGTAAAGGCTTATTTCACGCTGCCGATGTTAGAGGGCTTCAGAACCGTGCCGGCAAACACACCCCAGATTGAGAAGCCTGCATTCATTCGGCGAGTTTCCACGCAATCGTTTCTCTGGCACGCAGCGGTAAATGCGCATCTGCGCCAAGATTGAACTCCGACGGCACTGTCCCGGATTCCTTTACCAGCGTCACGCGACCGCGGCCAGGATGAATCCGTGCTATCTCCAAGCCACTGAAGGAGAAGGAGCTGCTTCTTCGCACTGAACGGTCCCGATCGAATTCTGTATAACGGGTGCTGCTCGGTCTGTCGGTCCCCACAGGAGAGCTATGCTCAAGGAGATCCAGGTGTGGCGCATTAGGCGTAGCGAGGAAGGGCGCACACAGCGCGCGCCTTGCCATGGCGCGCGACGACAGCCAGCAGTCGTTCGCACCAGTCCTGTGGCTGGATCATTCGCCCTGACCAGCCGAGTAGCCGCGCTCGCCGTCGAAGGTGTACAGATTCTCGGTCTTGATCGGCGCAAATCCTGCCGCCAGCAAGCGCTGCTGCAGCGCCAACAACGCGTCGCCGTCACAGTGACTCTCCTGCGTCAGGAAACGACAGCGCCAGTGGTCGGTACACAGCGTCTGCGCGTGGCCCTCAGGCCACACGCGCACACCGCGGTTGGTGATCAGCGCCAGCCGAAACAACGCTCCGCCCGCTGCCTGCAGGTGCGGTGCCAGTTGGGCGGCGTCGCGTCCAGGGGTGTTCCAGTCCAGAAACACGTCAATGCCGACGCAGCGCTTTTCGGCGCGCGCGGCAGGCGCGATCGACGGTTGCGCGGCGCACGGAGGCAGCTGCGGTACGTTCGTGTCATTCACTGCGCGAGACTTCAGCACCAGCGGCCTCTGTCCCAAGCGTGCGGCTACGGCATGCGCAAACTCGCGCGTGCCCACGCAGCGCTTGCTGGTGGTCTCGTTCATCAGGTCGGCGGTGTGCAGTCCGTCTTCCAGGGTTCGCAGCCAAGCGTTGTGAATTGACGACGCCGTCGCCTGCTCGCCCAGGTGCTCGAGCATCATGAGCGCCGCTAGCAGCAGGCCAGAGGGATTAGCGACGTCCTTGCCCGCGATGTCCGGCGCCGAGCCGTGCACCGCCTCGAACATGGCCAGCGTCTGGCCGACGTTGGCCGAGGCGGCCATGCCGATCGAGCCCGCCAGCTCGGCGGCGATGTCCGAAAGGATGTCGCCGTAAAGATTGAGGGTGACGATCACGTCGAAGTCGCGCGGCTTGGTTGCCAGCCGTGCGGCCCCGATGTCGATGATGTGGTGCTCGGCCTCCAGATCGGGGTATTGGCGCGCAATCTCCTCGAACACCTTGTGGAACAAGCCGTCGGTGAGCTTCATGATGTTGTCCTTGGTCAGGCAGCTCACCTTGCGCCGGCCGTTGCGATGCGCGTATTCGAAGGCATAGCGAATCACGCGCTCGCAGCCGGGGCGGCTGATCAGCTTCAGGCACTGCACCATCTCGTCGGTCTGCCGGTGCTCGATGCCGCCGTAGGTATCCTCTTCGTTCTCGCGCACGATCACCACGTCCATACCCGGGTGCTGTGAGAGCACGTAGGGGTGCAGCGCCACGCAGGGGCGCACGTTAGCGTATAATCCCAGCGCTTTGCGAAGTGTCACATTGACGCTCTTGTAGCCGCCGCCCTGCGGAGTGGTGATCGGCCCCTTGAGCAGCACGCCTCGCGCGGTAATGGCCTCCCACGCCGCATCGGGGATGCCGGCAGTATGGCCGGCGCGGTAGGCGCGCTCGCCCAGCTCCAGGGCCTCGAACTCGACGGGCGCGCTGGCTTCGCGCAAGATGTGCAGCACGGCATCGGTGATCTCCGGGCCGACGCCGTCACCGCGCGCCACACAGACGCGATGCTTGTGGGCCTTGACGGGCACGGGTGAGAGCGGCGTGGTGAGTATGGCAGACATGGGAGCCTCCTATGGGCGTCGTTCATAATACGAAGTATATGTCGCGTATCAAAAAGCGTCAATCAGCGCCGCCGCACGCCTCTGCCGCGCGCGCCCGGAGTGCGGCGCCCCGAGCCGCGCCTGCAGCGTGGACCTTCTTCAGCAATCACGCGCACGTGCTGTTTTGTCTGGCGGCCGATCCGGGCATGCTGCTGCGCGATGTGGCGGCGCAGGTCGGCATCACCGAACGCGCGGTGCAGCGCATCGTGGTCGACCTTGAAACTGCTGGTGGGCTCACTCGATTGCGCGCCGGCCGGCGCAATCGGTACAAGGTGAATCCGCGGGTACCACTGCGGCATCCGGTGGAGGCACACCGCAACATTGGCGACCTATTGGCGCTGGTGCTCGGGACCAGTAATGTCACTCCATCAAGAGATGTAAGCAGCACTCGGATGCCCGAAGAATGAGCGGATGCCCTCGTGCACAGGATAATCGCCTCGGAATACCGGCCACCCAGAGTTCTCCGCCTGCCGGCCTTAATCTGTCACGGCACCTTTGCTCGCTGAGGACACCAGTTTTGCGTATTTCGCCAATACACCGCGCGTATAGCGGGGTGGGAACGGTTGCCAAGCCTTTCTTCGGCGCGCGATTTCCTCGTCAGATACATTAAGCTGCAGAAGGCGCTGCTCAGTGTCAATGATCACCGAGTCGCCCTCCTCGACCAATGCGATGGTGCCGCCCACCGCGGCTTCCGGCGCGACATGGCCGACCACCATGCCGTAAGTGCCGCCGGAAAAACGTCCATCCGTGACCAGCCCCACGCTGTCGCCCAGACCCTGGCCGACGAGGGCGGCGGTGGGTGAGAGCATCTCGCGCATGCCGGGACCGCCCCGAGGACCTTCATAGCGGATCACCACGACGTCCCCGGGCCGGATTCGGCGACCGAGGATGGCCTCCATGCACAACTCTTCCGAATCAAACACGCGCGCCGGCCCGGTGATCTTCGGGACCTTCACACCGCTGGTCTTGGCGAGCGCCCCCTCTTCGGCGAGATTGCCACGGAGGATGGCGAGATGGCCGTGCGGGTAAACCGGACGGGGCCAGGTTCGGATGACATTCTGGGAACTAGCAGGCTCCTCGGGCACGTCTCGCAGTACCTCGGCGAGGGTTTGCCCGGTCACGGTGAGCGCATCGCCGTGCAGCAAGCCGTGTGCGAACAAGATCTTCATCACCTGGGGGATCCCGCCGGCGCGGTGAAGGTCGGTGGCGACATAACGCCCGGACGGCTTCAGGTCGCACAGCACCGGTACGCGTCGGCCGAAGGCATCGAAATCATCGAGCGTGAGCCTCACCCCGGCGGCATGCGCGATCGCCGGCAGGTGCAGCACGGCATTGGTGGACCCGCCGAGCGCCATCAACACGGTCAAGGCGTTCTCGAATGCGGCGCGGGTGAGGATGTCGCGCGGCCTGATCTGTTTTTTGATCGCGTTCACTAAAACTTCCGCGGATTGTGCCGCGCTCGCTGCTTTCTCCTCGTCTTCCGCGGACATGGTCGAGGAATGCGGCAGGCTCATGCCCATGGCCTCGAAGAGCGAAGCCATGGTGTTGGCGGTATACATGCCGCCGCAGGAGCCCGCGCCCGGGCAGGCGCGCCGCTCGATCTCCAGCAGCCCCGGCTCATCGATCTTGCCCGCCACGTACTCGCCCACCGCCTCGAAGGCGCTCACGATGGTGAGATCGCGGCCCTGATAGTGGCCCGGCTTGATGGTGCCGCCGTAAACGAAGACAGCCGGAATGTTCATGCGCGCGATCGCGATCATCGCGCCCGGCATGTTCTTGTCGCAGCCGCCGGTGGCGAGCAGGCCGTCCAGGCTCTGGCCTTGGCACACCGTCTCGATCGCGTCCGCGATCACCTCGCGCGACACCAGAGAGTACTTCATGCCCTCGGTACCCATGGCGATGCCGTCGGAGATGGTGATGGTACCAAAGGTCTGCGGCATTGCGCCGGCCTCCCGCAAGGCCGTCTCGGCGCGCGCCGCGAGCGTCCCGATGCCTATGTTGCAGGGCGTGATGGTACTGTGCGCGTTCGCCACGCCGACGATGGGCTTGTCGAAATCCGCGTCGCCGAAACCCGTGGCGCGCAGCAGCGCGCGGTTGGGAGAGCGCTGTAGGCCATGGGTAACGGTCTTGCTCCTGCGATTGTCAGACATGATTACCTCGTGAGAAGCTGTATTGTGGTCACCGTTTGTCGGACCAGCCGTGTCGAAATGCATACGCGCACAGGTGCTGCGAGTCGGAGTTTGCGCATGAAGATGCCCACATTCATTCAGCGAGTTTCCACGCAATTGGTTCTCCTGCACGCAGCGGCACCAGCGCATCTGCGCCAATATTGATTTCCGATGGCGCTAGCCAAGACTCTTTCACCAACGTCACGCGATCGCGGTTGCGCGGCAACCGGTAAAAATCGGGGCCATAAAAACTCGCGAACGCCTCCAGCCTATTGAGCGCGCCCGCCTGCTCGAACGCCTCGGCATAGAGCTCAAGTGCCGCGTGCGCGGTGTAAATTCCGGCGCAGCCGCAGGCGGACTCCTTGGCGCGGCGCGGATGTGGCGCGCTGTCGGTGCCAAGGAAAAACTTCGGGCTGCCGCTCGTGACAGCGGTGACGAGCGCCGCGCGATGCGCCTCGCGCTTTAAGAGCGGCAGGCAGTAATGGTGCGGCCTCAAGCCTCCCTTGAACATCGCGTTGCGGTTGAACAACAGGTGGTGTGCGGTAATCGTTGCCGCCACGTTGTTCGGAGCCTGGCTGACGAACTCAACCGCCGTGCGCGTGGTGACGTGCTCCAGCACCATGCGCAGGCCGGGGAACTCGCGCACCAGCGGCGCCAGATGGCGCTCGATGAATACCGCCTCGCGGTCGAACGCATCCACGGCAGGATCGGTCACCTCGCCGTGCATGAGCAGCGGCAGGTCGTGCCTCTCCATAGCGGCGAACACTGGGTAGCAGCGCATGATATCGGTCACTCCGAACCCGGAGTTCGTGGTCGCGTCCGCTGGGTAATACTTGACCGCGTGCACGGCGCGGCTCGCCTTGGCCTTGGCGATCTCGGCAGGCTCGGTACCTTCGGTCAGGTGGAGCGCCATCAGGGGTTCGAAAGACATGCTCTCCGGCAGGGCCGCAAGGATGCGCTCACGGTATGCAAGCGCCTGCTCCGTCGTGGTCACGGGCGGCCTGAGATTGGGCATGACGATGGCGCGCGCGAACCGCCGCGCCGTGTCTGGGAGCACCGCGGCGAGCACTTCACCATCGCGCAGGTGCAAATGCCAATCGTCGGGGCGTACGAAGGTGAGTCGAGTCACGGCTCGTGCCGACAGGCAGACCTCAACGTCGTTGTTCATTGCGGCGTAATCGGTTCCGACAGATGTGAATGCTTCTCCATTCGCACCACCTGGCTCGATTCCTCATCCAATGACAATCCACCCGTGGCCGGGTCGTAGTAGATTGGCCGCCCTACCCGAAGCGGGTAACGGGTATTGAGTCGTTTGATCTCGGTACGGACCCGCTTCTTTGACGTGCCGATGCCAAAGGCGGGTGAATAGCGGCCGACCCTCCCGGGGTCGCCTCGCGTAGTCGCAAGCAGCGCGTCGAGCAGCAAATCGTGTGACAACTCGATAGCAGCGTTTGTCTCCAGGCACAGGGCCTCGATCGACGCGACCGACCAGACGCCCCACAAGGAAAAAGACTTCAGCACCGGCAACACTATTGCCTTGTTGGTGGGCAGCCGGAGCGTCGGTTCCCGCGAGAGTTCCATGACCGTATGTGCACCAATCCAGGCACCCCAAAACCGTCCGGTTGCGAACGAGTCGCCGTGACGAACGCGACACGACGCAAGAAACTGCTCCAATTGCCGACAGGCGCAGACAAGGTCGTTTGCCGTGCGGACATATAGGAGCAGCGAGATCGCTGCTCGATCGACCGGTATTTCGTCGACGGTCGTTTTCGTGGTGCGATTCCTCTCATGCGTTTCCTCAGGGATTGCAGTAATCACAGCGGCCCGGATCGGCGAATTTCCGGTCGGTACGCTCGTGTGTGACACGGTGCCCACACTTGAGGCACCCATAGATCTCGGCGCGGGTCTCCCGGGTCGGCCCGCCGCAGTCACCGCAAGGCAGCCCTGCGACTCGCTCGACGATCCAGAATCCCGGGACACCGCAGGCGGGACACTGGGAGCGGAGCTTCTTGGCGAGATTCTCGGTGGCCAACCGGATGTTGGCCATGCGTGTGGGATTGGCGTAGGCGCGGAGATCGACCTCGAGAAACACACAGTCGCTTGCCGACTGTGCGGCCGCCCACTGATAAGACGCTTCAAGCTCCGACCATTCGGTTATCCCCTTGCGAATGCGCAGATCGTCCTTGCCTTCGGGTCTCAGTACCAGATGGTGCTCGGGAAAACCAGCTTCGCGGGCGAAAGTCTCGGCGGAGGCCCACTCTCGAGCCAGATGATAGGCGCTGCGCGCCTCGCCCTGTGCCACGCCGACTACCTCGATTTCACGGAAATCGTCTATGAAAACCAAATACTCGACGTTCCATGGAAATATCCCCGCGAAGGGATCCGAACCAAATGAACCCTCGCTTGCCAACCCCAGCGATAACCCAGCGAGCTCCATGCCGATCCGCGCCTTCTTTCGTGCCGCCTCGATCTGCGTTCCCGCGCGGGGGATGTCG
>JAJZZR010000391.1 GCA_021797465.1 Pseudomonadota bacterium
CCATGAGGTCGAGAACCAGTACGGGCGGGCCGTGCGTCCGGAAGGCAACGAGCACGCTAAGCATGATGTCGCCGAGCTCTTCGAGCTGCGCAAGAGCTTCGAGTGGCGCGGGCTTGGGCAGGTCCCTTACAGCGCGCTGCGTTTGAAGAGCGCCTACGCCGAGTTCGACGCCGAGCGGCGCTTCGCGCTCCAAGACCTTCCCGCGCGCGACGTTCCGGGATGTCAGTGCGGCGCGGTGCTGCGCGGCGTGAAGCGGCCCACCGACTGCAAGCTCTTCGGCACGGTGTGCACGCCCGAGACGCCGATGGGCTCATGCATGGTGTCCTCGGAGGGCGCTTGCGCCGCGCACTGGACCTACAAGCGCTTTCGCGATCCTCAGCCGGGGGACGCGGGAGTCGCGGCGCAGGGACGTCAATGAGCCGACCGCTGCGCCGGCTGCTGGATGTTCGCTCCGGCCGGGTGGAGCTTGCGCACGGCGCCGGCGGCAGCGCCATGGCGCAGCTGATCGCACAGGTGTTCCATACCGCTCTCGACAACGAATGGCTGCGCCGCGGCAATGACCAGGCGGCATTCGACGTCGAGCCCGGACGCATGGTGATGACCACTGACGGTTACGTGATCTCACCGCTGTTCTTCCCCGGGGGAGATATCGGCTCCTTGGCCGTGCACGGCACGATCAACGACATCGCCATGGGCGGCGCGCTACCGCGCTATCTGTCGGCGAGCTTCATACTGGAGGAAGGCTTCCCGCTGGCGGATCTCGAGCGTGTCGTTCAGAGTATGGGGGCGGCGGCGCGGCAGGCCGGAGTTGCCGTGGTGACCGGGGACACCAAGGTGGTGGAGCGCGGCAAGGCCGATGGCGTGTTCATCTGCACAACGGGAATCGGCGTGGTGCCGCTCGGGACGGACGTCTCGGTCGAACGGGTGCGGGCGGGGGACCAGATTCTGTTGTCCGGCTCGATCGGGGATCACGGCGTGGCCGTCATGTCGTGCCGGCATGATCTGCGTTTCGAGACCGCGTTGCAGTCGGATTCCGCGGCCCTGCACACGCTGGTGGCGGCAATGGTCACCGCCGGGGGCGCGGGGCTGCACGCCATGCGTGATCCCACCCGCGGTGGGCTGGCGGCGACCCTCAATGAGATCGCTCAGCAGGCCGGTGTCGGGGTGCGGCTGCGTGAGCAGGCCATACCGATCAAACCCGCTGTCGCGGCCGCCTGCGAGCTGTTGGGCCTCGATCCGCTGTATGTCGCCAACGAGGGCAAGCTCGTGGCCTTCGTCGCGCCCGAATCGGCCGCGGCGGTGCTCGCGGCGATGCGCGCCCATGCCCTCGGAGCTGATGCGGCGCTCATCGGTGAGACCGTATCGGACGATCATCGCTTCGTGCAGATGACGACGGGGTTCGGCGGCGGGCGAGTCGTCGATTGGCTCGCCGGCGAGCAGCTGCCGCGGATCTGTTGAGCTCTCCGATGCGCATTCTGCTGCTCACCCATTCCTTCAACAGCCTCGCCCAGAGGCTGTTCGTCGAGCTCGAGGAACGCGCCCATCGCGTGTCCGTCGAGTTGGACATCAACGATGCCGTGACGCGCGAGGCGGTCGAACTTTTCGATCCGGATGTCGTGCTCGCGCCATTGCTCAAACGCCCGATTCCCGAGCCGCTCTGGCGGACCCGCCGCTGTCTGATCGTCCACCCCGGGATCCGCGGCGACCGCGGACCGTCGGCGCTGGATTGGGCGCTGCTCGAGGGGCGGCGCGAGTGGGGCGTCACGGTGCTGCAGGCGCAGGCGCAGCTCGACGCGGGACCGGTCTGGGCGAGTGTTCCGTGCGCTTTGCGCGCCGACACCAAGTCGAGCGTCTACCGGCGCGAAATCGCCGATGCTGCCGTGCGAGCGGTGCTCGAGGCATTGGCGCGGATCGAGTCCGGAGACTTCCAGCCGCGGTGCGCCGATCCGGCCGACCCGGCGGTCAGCGGACGCGAGCGGCCGGTGTGCCGTCTGGCCGACCGGCGCATCGACTGGGCCGGCGATGACACCGAGACGGTGTTGCGCAAGATCCGCAGCGCCGATGGTTTCCCGGGTGTCGCCGACGAGCTTTTCGGCCGCCGCGTGCGGCTGTTCGATGCCCGGTCCGCCGCCGGCCTCGGTGGCGCGGCGGGCAGCATGCTTGCGCGGTGCGACGGTGCGCTCGCCCGGGCGACCCGCGACGGCGCGATCTGGATCGGTCACGTACGCGCGGAGGACGCGGCAGCCGCGAGCGGTATCACGGGCTTGAAACTTCCGGCCGAGCGGGTGTTCCAGGCCGAGAGCGCCGCCTTGCCGGCGGCGCCCGGCTACGCGCCGATCCGTTACGCGGAGGACGGGCCGGTCGGCGTGCTGCGCTTCGAGCTCTACAACGGGGCGCTGAGCACGCAGCGGTGCCGGCAATTGCGGGCCGCCTATGCGCGCTGTCTGGAGCGCCCCACGCGTGTGCTCGTTCTGGCCGGTGGGGCCGATTATTGGTCGACCGGCATTCATCTGGGGCTGATCGAGGCGGCGGACAGTCCGGCGGACGAGTCCTGGCGCAACATCAATGCCATCGATGATCTGACGCGGGACATAATCCTGACCAGCGATCGGCTGGTGATCGCCGCGCTGCGCGGGGGCGCGGGCGCGGGCGGAGTGTTTCTCGCGCTTGCGGCGGATGAGGTATGGGCAGTGCCCGGCATCGTGCTCAATCCCCACTACAAGGACATGGGCAACCTCTACGGTTCTGAGTATTGGACCTATCTGCTGCCGCGGCGGGTGGGTGCGCAAGGGGCACAGCGGCTCATGCAGCGGCGATTGCCCATGGGCGTCGCCGAGGCTCGGCGCGTGGGCCTGGTCGACCGGCTCCTGCCGGCCGAGGCCCCGGATGTCCTGACCGCGATAAGCGCGGCGGCGCGCGCGCTTGCGGCCGACCCATCTCTCGCGTCACGGATCGCCGCCAAGCGCCTGCGGCGCGAGGCGGACGAGCGGACGAAGCCGCTCGAGGCGTACCGGCGCGAGGAGCTTGCGCGCATGGAGCGCAATTTCTACGGCTTCGATCCGAGCTATCACGTGGCGCGGTACAACTTCATCTACAAGGTGGAGAAGTCCCGCACGCCGCTGCATCTGGCCCGGCATCGTACCGTGTTCGCGCGCCGGCGCGCGCCGCTGCGAGCCGTAGCGGCCGGCGCGGACGGCGGGCCGGCCAACCCGGAGACTCGACATGTGTAAGGATTGCGGGTGCGGAATCACCGGCGGCGAGCGCGCGCATCACAGCCGTCACGGCGCCGGCGGAGCCGTCGAGTCGATCGACGTGTTGCGCGATCTGCTCGGCGAGAATGACCGCCTCGCGAATCATAACCGTGAGCATTTCGATGCGCACGGCGTGCTCGCCGTCAACCTCATGTCCTCTCCGGGGGCGGGCAAGACCTCGCTGCTGGAGCGCACGGTGGAAACCCTCTCGGCGCGCCGGCGCATCGCGGTCATCGAAGGGGATCTGGCCACGGAGAACGACGCGCGGCGCATTCGCGCCAAGGGTGTGCCGGCGGTGCAGATCACCACCGGCAGCGCGTGTCATCTGGATGCGCACATGGTTCACCGCGCGCTCGATGATCTCGAGCTGCAAGGGCTGGACCTGCTGTTCATCGAGAACGTGGGCAACCTAGTCTGCCCGGCGAGCTTCGACCTCGGCGAGCACCTCGATGTGCTCTTGCTGTCTGTCCCGGAGGGCGATGACAAGCCGCAGAAGTATCCGGTGATGTTCCGCGCCGCCGATCTGCTGCTGCTGACCAAGGCGGATTTGCTGCCGCTGTTGCCGGAGTTCGATCCGGCGCGCGCCGAGGCGGGTCTGCGCGCGCTCGCCAGCGAGGCGCCGGTGTTGCGGCTTTCCAGCCGCACGAGCGCGGGCATGGAAGCGTGGTGCGCATGGCTCGAACGCGCGCTCGCATCGCGTCGCGCGGGCCCGCGTTCGTCGGCCGGACCGGCGAGCGGTGATGAGCAGACCGCCGTCGTCAATCACGCCGGCGTCTGAGACGGTGTCGTGCGCGGCCGGTCCCGGCGAATCCCGGGCGCAGCGGCTGCGGCTCGGTGGCCACGTGCAGGGCGTGGGGTTCCGGCCGTTCGTCTACCGGCTGGCGCGCTCGCTCGGGCTTGCCGGCAGTGTCCGCAACCTGCGCGGTGAAGTCGACATCGTGGTCAGCGGCTCGCCCGCGGCGCTCGAGCGGTTCATGCACGAGCTGTTCGCGAGCGCCCCGCCGCTGGCCCGCCCGCGCCTGATCGATGCGCAAGCGGTCGCGGCGCCGCAGGCGTCGGAGTTTACGATTCTCGCGAGCGCCGCCGACGGGGCGGCGCGGATTTTCGTGCCGGCCGATGCGTTCACTTGTCCGGAATGTCTCGCTGAGCTCGGCGATCCAGCCGACCGCCGCTACCGCTATCCGTTCATCAACTGCACCCAGTGCGGACCTCGCTACACGCTGATCGAGGCGCTGCCCTACGACCGCTCCAACACGACGATGTCCGATTTCGCGCTCTGTCCGCGCTGCGCCGCGGAGTATCGTGATCCCGGTGACCGCCGCTTCCACGCCGAGCCGGTGGCCTGTCCCGAGTGCGGTCCGTCGGTGTGGCTCGAGAGCGAGTCCTCGCCGGGATATGGGCTGAGCGGGGAGGCGGCTCTGCGGCGTGCCGTGCAGCTGCTGCTCGCCGGAGGGGTCGTGGCCGTCAAGGGCGTCGGGGGCTACCATCTGCTGTGCGATGCCACGAGCGATGCGGCGGTGGCCCGGCTACGCTCGCGCAAGCACCGGCCGGACAAGCCGCTCGCCGTGATCTATCCGCAGCAGGGCATCGACGGATTGGCCGCGCTGCGCGGCGACGTCGATCTGTCAGAGCAGGAATCTGAATGGCTGCTCAGTCCGGCGCGGCCGATCGTTCTGGCTCGGCGGCGCGCCGGCGCGCGGCTCTCGCAGCTGGTTGCGCCGGGTCTGGCCGAGGTGGGAGTCTTTCTGCCGTACAGTCCGCTGCATCATCTGTTGCTGGGCGATGCCGCGCGCGCGCTGGTCGCGACCTCGGGCAATGTCAGCGGTGAGCCGGTGATCACCGAAGTGATCGCGGCGCGCGTCCACCTCTCGCCCGTGGTCCACGCCGCCCTGCACCACGATCGGCCGATTGCCCGGCCGGCCGACGACGCCGTGGTGCGCATCGTTCTCGGTCGCGCGCGTGTGCTGCGCATCGGGCGCGGCCTGGGACCGCTGGAACTCGCGCTCCCGCAGCGGCTCGAGCATCCGGTGCTCGCCATGGGCGGGCACCTCAAAGCCACGGTTGCCCTCGCTTGGGAGGATCGGGTGGTCATCTCGCCGCACATTGGCGATATGGGCAGCGCGCGCAGCGTGCGGATCTTCGAGCAGGTGGTCGAGGACTTGCAGCGCCTCTACGGCGTCAGGGCCGCCGCAGTGGTCTGCGACGCGCATCCGGATTACGCGTCGAGCCGCTGGGCCCATGAGAGCGGTCTGCCCGTCACATGCATTCCGCACCATCAGGCGCACGCGTCGGCCGTGGCTGGTGAAAGTGCCGTGAGCGATCCGATGCTGGTCTTTACCTGGGACGGTACCGGGTTTGGCGAGGACGGCACGCTGTGGGGCGGAGAGGCGTTTCTCGGCATGCCGGGCTGCTGGCGTCGTGTTGGCAGCTTGCGGCCATTTCGCCTGCCCGGGGGCGAGCGTGCCGCGCGCGCACCCTGGCGATGCGCCGCGGGGGCCTGCTGGGAGATTGGTGTCCCCGTGCCCGATCCTCAGCCGGATGCACTGGTGCGGCAGGCCTGGGAGCGAGGCGTCAATGCGCCCTGGACGAGCGCCGCCGGCCGGCTGTTCGATGCGGCCGCCGCCCTGGTGTTGGGTGTGCGCGAAGTCAGCTACGAGGGGCAGGGACCGATGCAGCTCGAGGCGGCTGCGCGCGGCGGGGCGGCCGCCGGGGAGCGGGCTCGGCCGATTGAGCCGGTTCGGCTGTACCGGGACGCGACGGGCGTGCTGCGCCTCGACTGGCAGTCCGTGATCGAGCAGCTGGTACACTGCAGCGGCACGGTCGGACAGCGGGCATTGGAGTTCCACTGCGCGATCGCCCGTGGCCTCACGGCCCAGGCGCGGGCGCTACGTTCCGCGGGCTTCACGCATGTGGGTTTGGGCGGTGGAGTCTTCCAGAACGCGCTGCTGACTGAACTCGCGTGCCAGGAGCTCGCCGCCGAGGGCTTCCACGTGAGTCTGTGCGAGCAGGTGCCCTGCAATGACGGGGGACTGTGCTACGGCCAGATCATCGAGTACGCGGCGCGCATTGCATCACGGGACTGCCCATGCTGAGCACACAGGCCGAGCGCCGACTGCCTTACGACGGAACCGCCCTGTTTGATCTGGCGGCGGATGTCGAAGGCTATCCGTTCTTTTTGCCGGGGTGGATCGAAGCGCGCATCGAGCGGCGCGACGGTGAGCGGTGCGAAGCGATGCAGAGCGTCGGGTTCGGGCCCATGCGGCTGCGGTTTCGGACTCAGGCGCTGCTGCGGCGTCCGACGCGTATCGAGATAACGTCCGATGACGCGCAGTTCCGTCACTTGAATTTCACGTGGCGTTTCGAGGCCAGTCCCGC
Organism: Pseudomonadota bacterium; assembly: GCA_021797465.1. GTDB lineage: Bacteria > Pseudomonadota > Gammaproteobacteria > Steroidobacterales > Steroidobacteraceae > 13-2-20CM-66-19. The sequence continues at coordinate 6,627 of JAJZZR010000391.1, forward strand.
AGGCGGCAGCCGGGTCGCGTTGCTGCTGGAGATCGAGCTGCGCTCGCGTTTTCTGCAACGCTCGCTGGAGTTGATGGCCCCGACCGCGGCGAGCGACATTCTGCGGGCATTCGAGGGCCACGCGCGGCAGCGCCTGCAGCCGACCGGCGGCTCATGAGAGCGCCGCACCGGCGTTGGGACGCGCGCTCAGCCGAGGGCGTGGTCCAGCCAGCGCGCGAGACTCGAGCCATCCAGCGCGCCGGACTGGCGCGCGAGCTCGCGGCCGTTGCGAAACAGGATCAGCGTCGGGATGCTTCGGATCCCGAAGCGTCCGGCGAGTTGCGGCTGCTCATCGGTGTTGACTTTTGCGACGCGCAGTCCGGTGGCGCGCTGGGCCGCGGCGCGATCGAGCACCGGCGCCATCATGCGGCACGGCCCGCACCAGGGGGCCCAGAAATCGACGAGCACCGGCAGCGTAGCGTGCTCGACGTGCGCGGCGAACGAGGCGGCATCCAGCGCAACCGGCTCCCCGGTCAGAATCTGCGCTTTGCATTGCGGGCACTTGGGTTGTTCCTGCAGGCGCTCCACCGGCACGCGGACCAGCGCGTGGCAGTGCGGGCACGCCGCGATCACCGCTTCGGTGGCTTGGGTTTGGGCGTTCATGCCGTGTGGATGGGGTCGCCGGTTCGCGATTCAAGCCGGGGGCTTGGCTTCCTCCGGCGCGCCCCCATGTCATCGGTTCCTGACCGCTGAACCTGTTTCAAGAGGGCTGCATCGCGCATGGATTACCGGGATTACTACAAAACCCTGGGCGTGGCGCGCACCGCCACGGCCGAGGAGATCAAGAAGTCCTACCGCCGGCTGGCTCGCAAGTACCATCCTGATGTCAGCAAGGAGAAGGATGCCGAGCAGAAATTCAAGGAAGTTCAGGAGGCTTACGAGGTTCTGAAGGATGCGGAAAAACGTGCCGCCTACGATCAGCTTGGAAGCGGGTGGCAGTCCGGCCAGCAGTTTCGGCCCCCGCCCGACTGGGCGAGCGGCTTCGAGTTCGGTGGTGGGACTCGGCCCCAGGGTCCCGGTGGCGCCCAAGTGTTCGAGGAGCACGGCTTCAGCGACTTTTTCGCCTCGCTCTTCGGCGGCGCGAGCCCGTTCGCGGCGGCCGGGGGGCGCGCGCAGCACGGCGGCCGCGACCATCATGCCCGCATCGACCTCGATCTCGAGGAGGCCTTCGGGGGCGGTGCGCGCACGCTCGAGTTGAAGCGGCCGGAGCTGAAATCAGACGGCACGCTGGAGCTGCGCTCGCACACCGTGCGCGTCACGATTCCCGCGGGCGTCACTGATGGGCAGCTCATTCGACTGGCCGGGCAAGGTGAGCCGGCGCCGCGCGATGGGCGCGCGGGCGACCTGTATCTGGAGGTGCACGTGCGCCCGAACCGCTTGTATCAGCTGGACGGACGTGACGTGACGCTGACGCTGCCCGTCGCGCCTTGGGAGGCCGCGCTCGGAGCGACGGTGACCGTACCGACGCTCGGGGGTGCGGTCGAGATGCAGGTGCCGCCCGGTGCGCAGTCCGGGCAGAAATTGCGCTTGAAAGGCCGCGGCCTGCCTGGACAGCCACCCGGTGATGCCTACGTACAGCTCAAGGTCGTACTACCCCCTGCCACCTCGTCCGAGGCGCGCGCGGCGTATGCGGACTTGCGGGCCAAGCTCGGGGACTTCGATCCGCGCGCTGATTTCAGGAGGTAGTGTCGTGGAGATCCGTGAAGGGCACGTGGTGGGTGGCGCCGATTGGGTCGACGCCGCCGAGATTTGCCGGCTTTGCCGGCTCGATCTCGATGCGCTGATCGAGTTCGCCGAGCTCGGCTTGGTCTCTCTTCGCGGCGACGCTCCGGGCCCATGGCAGCTTCCGGTGGCGGCGCTGCCGCGCCTCGCGCTGGCGGGCCGGCTGATGCGCGATCTCGGGGTCAACGTCAGCGGCGCCGCCCTGGCCCTCGAGCTGTTGGATGCACGGCGCGAGCTGGAACGACAGATCCGACGCCTACAGTCTCTGGCGCAATAATGCCTGCCCGCGGTCTCGCGGATCAGGGGGGAGAGGCGACTGATCAGAATATTAACCTGTCCCGTCCACGCCGACCGGATAGATCGCCTGCCCGGAGAGATCCCGCGGCCATGGAGTGGATTTCCGGACGGCGCGACGGGTCTTTATAGAAAGTACCCGGCCGCAACGGAACCGCCGCAGGCGCCGGGTACCCGAAGCCTCAGCCGGGTCCGTGTGGACGGAACAGTGGCGGAGGCCGCCGCGCGAATCTCTGTCGTATAGCTGGCTGGGGATGGAACTGCTGCGGATGGAACTGCTGCTGCGGATGGAACTGCTGCTGCGGATGGAACTGCTGCTGCGGATGGAACTGC
>JAJZZR010000174.1 GCA_021797465.1 Pseudomonadota bacterium
CTCGGCATCCTCTCGATTCGAGACACGCTGGCGAGCCGACTGGAAGAATCTCGTATCGAAATCGACACCCTGCGCGACTTTGCCCTCACCGCTCGGTGCCTTCCGCTCGACCCCGGCGGGTAAGGACACCGAACCGCCTGCGCGACTCCTGTGGCCAGCCCATAACGGCACCGCGGCCATGAGCCGCCGCCCTGCTTCGGCGTCGCCCGCGATGCCTTGATGCTACATCCCGCCCGCAAGGATGGGCGGTCTTTGGCTGCAGGCCGGCGCGGCCATTGCTAATACGCCGAACCGACCGGATGACACGCCCGGCGCAGCCGCCAGGCACTGGCAGTCGGCGCTAGACCGACCGATCATGAGCGCAGGGGTCAAATGCCCCTATCGCTGAACCCAAAGACTTCGCGAGCGAACTCCTCACAATCGCCGCTTGCGCGTCGGTCTGGCAAGGACACGATGCTGAGCGAACACGCTGCGCAGCCATACCGCCGCGCTCCGCCTCGGGGGATTCGGCCGCCGAGCAAACACGCTGGGGCGGCCGCACGCCGAACGACGGTGCGCACGAGCGGCAGGACCTCCGCGTAGCCGTCCGCGAACACCACATGGTGCGGATCAGGCCCCGGTACTGACCTGTTGACAGAGAGCGCAATGCACCGACGGTATCCAGAACGAACCCACAAGCGCATGGGAGCACAGGCGCGAACGCCAACCCGGCGGCAATTGCTCGGTTTGTGCGCCTGTCTGACCACGGCGTCGGCGCTGGCCGGACCTCCCCCGCCCGGCCCCCCGGCGGCGCTGGGACAGGTCGTGGTGGAAGCATCACGGCCTCCGGCCCTGGGTCTGGATACCGGCGCACCGGTGAAAATACTGACTGCGACCGCGCTGCGTAATCTCGGCGTCGACAACCTGGGACAAGCCCTGCGACTCATGCCGATCTTCGGCAGCGCCAACGGCCTGGGAACGGCGAGCACCAACAAATTCACCAATGGCGGGGAGCAGAGCGCGGATCTGTTCGATTTGAACCATTCGCGCCTCGTGATTCTGGTGAACGGCCAGCGCTGGATCCAGGGCGCCCAGGGGGACACCGACCTGTCCACCTTTCCCGTGGCGTTGATTCAGCGCATCGAGGTCTATCCGGCGCGCGGAGCGGTGCGCTACGGCGACGCCGCGCTTGCCGGCGTGGTGAACATCATCACCGTGCCAACCTTCAACGGCGTGGTGGCCTCCGCTGGAACGGGCGAGTCGCAAGGCAGCGGGCACTGGGACGGCCCGCACACCTGGGCGAGCCTGGCGCTTGGACGGCGAGGCAAATCCTCCGGCCTCATGGCACTGCTCAGCTGGTCCGATCAGAGCGCCATCTCCGCGGCCGATCGCAGTCTGACCGCCGGCCCTCTGCCCGGCACGGGATTGTCGCGCCTCAGCCCCATCACGCCCTACGGACAATTCGAGTTCGTGCCGACCGGCGGCCCATATGCCGACTCGAGCCTCTGTCCCGTACAGCCGGACGGCGTCCGGTTGTGCAATCTGAGCGCGACACCCGGCGCCGCGGGACGCTTCAGCCCGGTCACCGCGACCGACCGGTTCAATACCTTCCCCTACAACGATCTGATCATGCCGCTGCAGCAATGGGGCCTGTACGTCAGCGGCTTTCATCAGCTCGGCGCCGGGATCAGAGTCGATGCGAGCCTCTTCGTCGGTCGCCGGACCGCCAACCAGGAGGGACCCCCGAGCACCCTCACCCTGGGAACTTCGGGCCTGCCGATCTCCGTCAGCGCCGCTCAGCCCTACAATCCCTTCGGCATCGCGCTCGATGCGAGCGGACCGAACGCCAACCTCGTCGGGCTCTCCGAGAGCATGCTGGCCCTCGGACCGGTGGTATTCAATGACACATCCGACACCTACCGGGCCACCCTTTCCTTCCGCGGCAGTATCGATCGCAATGCGCCTTCTCCCTGGCGCTGGCACGTGGCTTACATGTGGTCTTCGAGCCGAGTCAATGACCAGAATCACGGTCGCGTGAATCTGCTCAATCTGGCCCTGGCGCTCGGTAGCCCGTCCGCCTGCGCAGCGATTTCCTCATGCACGCCGATCAACCTCTTCGCCGGACCGGGTGCCATCACCCCGGCCATGAGCGGCTTCATCAGTCTGCCCGAGCACAATCGAATCGCCAACACGCTGCAGACCCTGAGCGCGTCGATATCGCAAGCCGATCTGTTCAGGCTCCCGGCCGGCCCGGTCGCACTCGGCGTGGGTTACCAGTACGAGGCCCAGCACGGCGACTTCCAACCCAATGCCGCGGCCACCCAGGGAATCGACAGCGCCGTGCCGCTGGTACGCGTCCCATCGTATGTCGGCGGCTATGCCGGTAATGCCCTGTGGACAGAGACGGTCGCACCGCTCATCGGCGGCGCCCATGCGCTCACACTCGGCGGCGGCGTTCGCGTGTACGACTTTTCACATACCGGCAGCGGAGCCGTGGGAGAAACGACCCTGACCCTCGATGCGACCCGGGACTTGAGCCTGCAAGGCGGATGGGCCCAGGGATTTCGGACGCCGGACCTCCGCGAGCTCGGCGAGCCCAGCCCGGCCGCGGCGGCGGCCGTCAGCGATCCGTGCAGCGGCTATACTGCCGCCGGCGTTGCGCCTACCATTGCCGCGGCCTGTTCAGCCACGGGTGTGCCGGCCGGCTACATCCAGACCAACCCGGACGTGCAAACACTGAAGGTCGGCAATCCTACCCTGCAGGCAGAACGCAGCAACAACTTCTGGCTGAGCGCCAAATGGAGTCCGCGCACAGTTCCGGGCCTGTCCGTCGACGGGGCCTACTACAGTATCGTGCTCAATAATGCGATCAGCCGGCCGAGCGCTCAGCAGGCGCTGTTGAATTGCTACGCTCTCGACAACGCCGTTGCCTGCTCGCGCATAACTCGCGCGATAGACGGCCAATTGACGGTCGTTTCCACTGACGCATACAACAATCAGCGCATCGCGACCGAGTGGTTGACCGCCGGAGTGCGTTATGCGTGGACCACGGCATTCGGCGCGTTCTCGCTGCGCGGCGATCTTGCCTGGACGCCCGAGTACCGGTTCTCCACGGCAGGCCCCCATGGCGCCGTGGTGGAGAATCTTGCCGGCGTCGAACTAGGCTCGGGGTCCCCGAGCGGCATCCCGCACTGGAACGGCACCGGCAGCCTCGACTGGCGACTCGGACCCTGGGATGCCGGCTGGCTGGTCAAGGCATTTGGTCCCATGACCGAGTCCTGCACCGACCAATTCGCCGGAACGCCGTTGAGCTATACGGCGCTCGGACTGTGCTCGCAGCCCGACCTAACGAACTCGAGGCTGTCGCACAACGAGCTCGGCACTACGTTCTATCATGATCTGTACTTCGGCTATCGATTCTCGCATCGATCATCGCTGACCGCAGGAATCGACAATATCTTCGATCAGGAACCACCGGTTTCCGTGCTGCAACCTCTGCACTACGATGCCTCCATCTATCCTGCCCCCGGCCGCGTGCTGTATGCGATGCTGACTTTCACGATGGAATAGAAACTCTGTCTCGCCCCCCAGATCGGGTGAACATGCTCGCCACGACTGCCGAGACGAACAGGCCACTGTGCTCGACGGCTTGGTCCCGTTCGGAATGATCGCGATAGCCGGTGCCGGTCCCCGCGTAGCGTTCCGTGATGACATCGCGCCGGCCCCCGGTCCGCGAGCGAACGTAAGCGGGACTCGGCTGCCACTCATCGGCAGCTCGCTCATAACTCCACACATCGTCCTGCCAGATCGTTCCCGCAGGCTCGGGAGACCGCGCTCCGGTGAAATCATGGACTTGACACATTTTCCTTCCGAGAAAAACGGAGGTACAGTCCTCCTAATGCTCGCAGTCATACCGAGCACCGAATCCGCTCAACCCCATGATGCACCTGTTCCGTCAGGGCCTCCCGCGCCTGTCCACGGGCACCGGACTACCTGTGCCTTTTTACCCGGCTTTGCTGATGGTGAATTTGCCCACACTGATGCCGAGGTCAATTCCGTGCCCCGAACCGGACAGCGCAAGGGACACCGTACCCTTGGTTAGGACCTGCACGGAACCGGAGTTTCCCATGCCCGCATTTGCCTCACCCTGTGCGTACGAGCCCAATACCTGATCTATGCTGTACACACCCGTGAACGTACCGACGCCACCCCTGACGTTGGACTTTCCTGCGGTTAGCCCTATGCCTTGCGCGAATATTTTCACATTCATCGCCGTCCCGTTTGAACAGGTCACACGGCCGGTTCCACGCACGCGCTTGTAAATCGCCGACCAACTCGTGGTATTGAAACGCATTTTGCAGTTGATGCTCGCGCGGCCCGCAACCGCTCGCGGAGGCATCCCTGCGCTCGCGCCAAGCACGCTCGCCACGCCCAGAATTGCCCAATAAGCTCTTTTCATGATCAAGTCTCCGCCAGATAATAGAAGGAAACCCTGTCCCACCGATTCCCGCGCAGCCCCGGGCCGTCTGGTCGCACTCACGTCCCGCGCCATCGCATGGCGTGAGCGGACCGTGCTCCTACGACAGACTCAGCGGCTTCCCGGGACCGGGCCTGCCTTCGCAGACTCCGTATGACCCTCACGCTGCTTTTCCTCGCGCGCCTTTTCATGCTCGCCCGGTTCCTGCTTGCCACGCTTGGCCGACTCGCCCGGTGCACCCTCGCGCTTCTTTTCCTGCTCGTGGCCACCCGTGCCCTTGTCATTCCAACCTTGTGAATTAGTCATATCGACTCCATGGATTGATTCGTCTGAACGTGTTCCTCGGCCTCTTCACTACCTGAACTACCAAATTGGCACTCTCATGCCGCCGTGGCCCGCTCAAATGCGTCGCCTACCGAGGCGGGAAACTCGGGGCGCATTCATCCTGATTGCGCCCCGATGCATCGATTCCGCGCTCTCCCCGCAGTGCTCCTGCTTTGCGAAATACCGCTCGCCTTCCTTTGCCTGCCGGTTGGAGATCCTGACACCGCGCTCCCTCGTCTCCCTTCGGCAGGCATACTGCGCACGACAGCCCGCGGCGTCTGTTCGCCAACGCACCCTGCTGCCCATGCGTGATCGCCGCGCGAGCACCGATGCGGCGGCCGACTCACACATTTCCGCAGTTTCTCGCTCTGTGTCTCTCGCCGTCATGTGCCCGTCCCGACCGCGACGACCGTACTCACATCCTGTGTTGCAACCGCGCGATCCGCCCCGAACATGAGCCATGCATAACCCAGGCCGCCCACTACGCTCATGGATTGGCACGTCCGCGCCGCGGCCGCCGGGCACCCGACGGGGTCTTCCTTTTCCAGACCGGCAGCGCCCGGTCGCGAGAACTTCGCGTTGACCGCGCGGCGACACTTCGTTGAAACTGCGCGTACTGCGCTTTGATGAACTGGCGACACTCGCACGTCTTTTTTTCCAGAGACCGCCCATCAACTACCCTGATGACTCCGCGCCGATAGGTGAGCACGCCTTGTTCCTGTAGTCTACTCGCCGCCACACTGACACCGGCCCGTCGCACTCCGAGTAGCGCCGCAATCGAAGCCTGATCCAGCGGAATCTCCCGCGCTTGTGTATAGTCGCGCAAGCTGAGCAGCAGACGCGAGAGACGTTGTTCAATACTGTGATGCTGGCTGCAGGCCACCGACTGACTGATGACGGCAAGAAACGTGCGCGCGTATTCCAGAAGCAGTTGCTGCAGCGGACTGCCGAAATACGTCTCTGTACGCAGCACGCTCGCACGCATCCGTGTCGCGCGACCCGCGATTTGCACGATCGCCTGATCCGCGGTAATCGCCCCGCCCAAAAAGATATTGATTCCAACCATTCCCTCCCGGCCGATGATTCCGACTTCGACGGTACGCCCGTCCTTCGTCTTGTCGATCATCGCGATGACGGCGTCCTCGGGAAAATATACGGCTTCGATTTTTTGCTCAGCTCTATAGAGTTGCTGGCCGGCCTTCAGCGTCACGCGCTCGAGGTTCGGCACAATGTGTTTGTATTCCGCCGCAAGCAGACCGTGGAGGACGACGTTCCGCACCCCACTTTCCTTCACCGCCGCCGCGCCTGATTGGTTCCGCAATATACTGTTCATGGCTCTTGTCTCAACGCCCTCGTCCCTCACGTTACGCAGGTAACGTCACCAACTCCGCACCCCTTGCGCACGGTTCGCCTACCTGCCGCTGACGACGGCCGGACCCGGGAGACGCCGCGCTGCTGGTCGGATTTGCACCGTGAACCTCGGCGAGGATAGGACGGCGTCACGACTCGACGCAGTGCTCGCCGGCCTATACAACCATCGCCTGTAAGGCGCTGGGATACCCCTTGCCGGCCAAACGCCGAGTGAGGCAAAATCCATGCTACAACCGTCGTCCGCTGAAAAAGAGGCTCGCGGACCTTGCTTCAGCTGAAGCGCGGGGGTTCCCCGCCCCGAGGGAACACTGCTCACGCAGAACGCGGCACTCGCCATCCACCATTCGGCGTTTCCCGGTCGCCGTGACGCCCTCACGCCGCGTGCGGTTCTCACTTATACGCGCGAGCGCGCATTCCGCGAGAATAGTGCACGAGGTCCATTGGCGGGACTGGCGCGGCTGGTCACCTGCGTCTATTCGCTCTGCGCGCTCAAGTTCGAGCCGGATGGTGTCTCGTGCCATTATTTGCCGTCTCAGGAAACTCTCGCCGCCTGTCCGAGTCGCGTCGGCTTCCATATGCGACTAACCTATTGGCCTTCGCGGCGTACATGGCCATGTCCGCTGCGTGGATCAACGCATCGCTGTCCGTTGCCTCCCCGTTGAAGACCGCCGTCCCAATGCTTGCGCCCACCACAACGAGGTGCTCGCCGAGCTGATATGGCAGCGACAGCTGCGTGGCGAGTTTTTGCTTCAGGGCTTGAATTTCCTGTACCCCACTGGCCTGCGGCACCATGATGACGAATTCATCACCACCATAGCGGCAGGCGGTATCGCTGGCGCGAATGCAGCTGAGCAGTCGGGCCGCAAACTGCCGTATGAGCAGATCTCCCGTACGATGCCCAAAACGATCGTTGACGCTCTTGAAACCATCGAGGTCTATCATTAGCACTCCGACGGTCGTGTTTTTGCGCAGGCCGAGCAACAGTGCTTGATTGAGACGCTCGAGCAGAAGCGCCCGGTTGGGTAACCCGGTCAGGCCGTCGTGACACGCACGATGTCGGCTCTCCGCTGCCAAGTGCTCGAGCTGCGCCACTTTGCGTAGGAGTCGTGCATTCTCTCTGGCCTGCGACGCCACGGTCCACGGTGCGGATCTCGTCAGACTTCTGCTCATGGACACAGTCTAGACACGTATTTCACTTGTTTTCTGTACGGCATCGAACATTTACCAGCTCCTTCGTGCCTCGTCGTCCACGCACCGCTCCGACGCTCGACTCCAGCTGAAGCACCCCGGACGACCACGCTTCGCAGCCTTGCCAGCCGCATGCCTCGTACACGCCCCCCGTACCCCGTACGCAACGCCAGGGAAATGCGCGGCGCACCGCGAACGCCCACGAACAGCTCTGATGACTCTGGTGGACGAACGCAGCGCTCCCCCCCGTTGCGCCGGACACTCCAGCGTGGCTGGTCATCAGCGCCGCCGCGCACTGCCATCCGGTCAAGGGCTCGTCGTTCCGCGCTGATGTATACCGACAGACGCTCCGACGGCCACGTCGCCTCATCCACAATCTCCATATACTCTATGGCGTGACGCTCTTCGTCGTCGAAGCGGTACGCCCGTCCAAACTGTCTGTCGCGTGCAGAGTGCGCGCTTCGTTACCGCCCAACCCGGACACCGGACGAGCAATGCGCAACAGCAAGACCGTTCCGTACATTGACCCACATGTGACGCCGGCCGACGACCCGACACCGATTCCTCGCCCTATTTGCACGCAAGTGCCATCTCGCATACGACTTGTGGCGCGCGCACTACGTCGGTTCAGCGGACGCCGGACGTTCAGAACGCGGGTACGGGTATCGCCATTTCCCGGGCGGCCGCCGCCGTCAGCACCGGTGAACTCCATGTCACTCGCGAACTGCCGGGGTCAGTCCGCCGCACCGTCTACGCGCTCAACGCGATCCCGCCTCACCGCTCCTGTGTACGCTATCGTATTTACCATCACGGATTCGTGATATGCTGCCTCTGTTGTAGAGAATCGGCGTCTCCAATAGTCCCTGGAACCACTCGGACAATTGTCTGCTTGCAGTCTGATGAATACGTCTCAGTCCCCGCTGCCCGGATCATTTGAGTACTCGCAGAATCACCTTCTGGCTGCTCTGCCGATGCCCGAGCGCGCGCGGCTCTTCCCACACTGCGAATTGGTGTCGATGCCGCTCGGCAAGGTACTGTATGAGCCCGGCGATCTGCTGCGCCACGTTTACTTTCCGCTCGACACCATTGTATCCCTGCTGTACGTGATGGAGGACGGTGCGTCCGCGGAGATCTCGGTGGTAGGCAACGAGGGCCTGATCGGCGTGGCACTGTTCATGGGCGGCGAGACCACGCCGAGCAGGGCCATCGTGCAGAGCTCCGGGCACGCGTACCGATTGATCGGACAGCGGCTCAAAGATGAGTTTCACCGCAACGGCGAACTGCAGCAGCTGCTACTACGCTACACCCAAGCGTTGCTCACGCAGATGGCCCAGACTGCGGTGTGCAACCGGCACCACTCTGTCGATCAGCAGCTGTGCCGCTGGCTGTTGTTGTCACTCGACCGACTGCCGAGCAATCAGTTGACCATGACTCAAGAACTCATTGCAAACATGCTGGGGGTGCGCCGCGAGGGGGTCACCGAAGCTGCCGGCAAGCTTCAGAAGCTAGTGTAATGCTTCGTAATTAACGGAACCACTGAGCGCAGATCCTGTCTTACCATTGACGCTGTCAATGGGGATCGCGCGATGCGCAAAGCGGCTGAAATTGTGTTGTCGAACGAGGAACGTGCGC
>JAJZZR010000092.1 GCA_021797465.1 Pseudomonadota bacterium
TATCTGGAGAGCCGCCAGGCGCTGGGCTTCCCGATGCTGCAACACACCGCACATTCGGCGGAAACGCGCGTGACAGCCGGCGGCGCGGCCTTCGCGGAGGCGGGTCAATGACCGCCGGAACAAGCGACTTCCTCGTCGAAATCGGCACCGAGGAGCTGCCGCCGAAAGCGCTGCGCTCGCTCGAGCAGGCGTTCGCAACCGGCATCGGCGCAGGCTTGTCGAAAGCCGCATTGAAGCATGGCCCACTGCGATCCTTCGCGACGCCGCGGCGGTTGGCGGTCCATGCGCGGCGGCTCGCCGCGCAGCAGAGCGAACAGCGGATCGAGCGCCGCGGTCCGCCTGTGACCGCGGCGTTTGACCCGGCGGGCCAACCGACGCGGGCCGCGCACGCATTTGCGGCCAGCTGCGGCGTGGACGTACAGAGTCTCGAACGGCGCAGCGCAGAGCGGGGCGAGTTTCTGTACTACGTCGGCGTCAAGCCCGGCGCTGCCGCGGTCGAACTGTTGCCCGCGATCGTGCAGGATGCGCTCGACGCTCTGCCCATCCCGCGCCGGATGCGCTGGGGCGCGGGCGAGGCGCAGTTCGTGCGGCCGGTCCACTGGGTCGTCTTGTTGTATGGCCGCGAGGTGATCGCGGCGAAAGTGCTGGAGAGGACCGCCGGTAACCTGTCCTGGGGACATCGCTTCCATACCGCGAAACCGCTGCGAATCGCCAGCCCCGGAACCTACGAGCGTACGCTCGCGACCCGTGGTTGGGTGGTCGCCGACTTCGAGAAGCGGCGCACTCGCGTGCGCGAGCAGGTAACCGCGACCGCGGACTCACTCGGCGGCCGGGCTGTGCTCGGGGCGGCGCTGCTCGATGAGGTCACCGCGCTGGTCGAGTGGCCGGTGGCGCTCGCCGGTCGTTTCGAGGAGCGCTTCCTGCAGCTGCCGCGCGAGGTGTTGATCTCGACGCTCGAGGATCACCAGAGGTACTTTCCCGTGGAAGGTGCCGGCGGAGCATTGCTGCCGTGCTTCGTCGCGGTGGCGAACATCGAGAGTCGCGAGCCGCTGCGGGTCGTTGAAGGTAACGAGCGCGTGGTCCGCCCGCGTCTTGCCGATGCCGCGTTCTTCTGGGATCAAGACCGCAAGATGCCGCTCGGCGCCCGGATCGAGGCGCTCGATGCGGTGACTTTCGAAGCCCGCCTCGGCTCGCTGGGGGATCGCGCCCGGCGCATCCGCGCGCTCGCGGTACGCATCGCCACCTCCCTCGGGCGCCCGCCGCAGCCGCTCGAGCGCGCCGCGCTGCTGTGCAAGTGCGATCTGCTGACGGCCATGGTCGGGGAATTCCCCGAGCTGCAAGGCGTGATGGGGAGCTATTACGCCGCGGCCGACGGTGAAGACCGCGAAGTGGCCACGGCGCTGCGCGAGCACTACCTGCCGCGCGCCTCCGGCGATGCGCTGCCGCTCACCGGAGTCGGCACCTTGCTGGCGGTGGCCGACAAGGTGGATACGTTGGCGAGCATATTCGCCATCGGCGCAAGGCCCACCGGCACGAAGGATCCGTTCGGATTGCGCCGCGCGGCCATCGGCCTGACGCGCATCCTGCTCGAGCAGCGTCTGGAGCTCGATATGACCGCGCTGATGGAACAGGCGGTGCGGCTGGCGCGGGCGGATATCGAGCGCATCGCCATGAACTCCGGCAAGCCGGTGCCGGTCATGCCGAATGCGTCCACCGAGGTATACGACTACGTATTCGAGCGACTGCGCGCGCAGTACCTCGAGGGGGAGCTCAAAGGCGATGTGCGGCCGGTCACCACGGAGATGTTCGATGCGGTGCTGGCCACGCGGCCGGCCTCGCCGCTCGACTTCGATGCCCGGCTGCGGGCGCTCACCCGCTTTCTGGCTCTGCCCGAGGCGGTCAGCCTCACGGCGGCGAACAAACGCGTGGCGAACATTCTGAAGAAGTCCGGTGAAGCGGCCAACGCCACGATCGATGCGGCGCTGCTGAGGTTGCCGGCCGAACGGAATCTTTACGAGGCGCTGCGCTCGCTGCGGGCGACCGTGACGGCCGCGCTCGCGCAGCGTGACTATGCCGGCGCGCTCGCCGAGTTGGCCGGGCTGCGGCCGCCGGTCGATGCCTTCTTCGATCAAGTCATGGTGATGGACGAGGATCCGGCGCTGCGCGCCAACCGGCTGGTGCTGCTGCGGGAGATGCGCGAGTTGTTTGCCGGGGTCGCGGACTTGTCGCGGCTGCCGGGTTAGACGACTCGATTCCGGGATGAACGATTCAACGACAGCGCCGTCGGAGCGCGACCCCGGGCGGAAACCGCCGGGACGCCGCGACGAGCGCGGTACACGGACCGGCCGCGGGAGCGGGGCGTCCGGCCCCCGCTGCGGCCGCGTGAGTCGGTAGGGGGTATTCGTGCGGCTGCTCGGCTCGCTGTTTTTCACCGTCTTCCTGTTTTTCTGGACGTTCTTCTACTCGATTTTCTTCGTGATCGCCTGCGCGCTGCTACCGTTCGAGCGCCGCTTCGCGCTGGTGCGGGTCTGGGCCCGCGTACTGCTGACGGCGCTGAAATGGACCTGTGGACTCGGCTACCGGATCGAAGGACTGCAGAACCTGCCGCCCGGCAATCACATCGCGCTGTGGAAACACTCTTCCTCGTGGGAGACGATCGCCATGGCGCTGGTGTTTCCCCGGCAGGTTTGGGTCCTGAAGCGCGAGCTGATCTGGATTCCCGTGGTCGGGTGGGGCATCCGTCAGGTTCACGCGATCGCCATCGACCGCAAATCCGGCCACTCCGCCGTGGGCCAAGTCATCGCGCAGGGCAAGGAACGGCTCGCCGAAGGGGACTGGATCATCATCTTCCCCGAGGGTACGCGCATGCCGCCCGGCCAGACTCGCCGCTACGGCGTCAGCGGCGCGTTGCTCGCGGGCGAGACCGGCAGGCTCCTGGTACCGGTGGCCCACGATGCCGGACGCTTCTGGCCCCGACGCGGGCTGCTCAAGAAGCGCGGCACCATCCGTGTCGTGATCGGTCCGCCCGTCAGCGCGGCCGGCCGCGATCCGCGGGAAGTCAACCAGGAAGTGCAGGCCTGGATCGAAGCCACTGTGGCGCGGCTGGAAACATCCGCGAAAACGGCGTGAGCGCGGATCGCCGACGAACCCCCCCGGAGGCGCCGATGAGGAGCCCGATCTTCCAGCTCGACGCCTTCGCCACGGAGCGATTCCGGGGCAATCCCGCCGCAGTGATGCCGCTTGCGGTGTTTCCGCCCGATACGGTGCTGCAGGCCATCGCCGCCGAGAACAACCTGTCGGAGACGGCGTTCCTGGTCGGCGGCGATGGCGAGTATCGGCTGCGCTGGTTCACCCCGACAGTGGAAGTGCCGCTGTGCGGACATGCAACGCTCGCAAGCGCGGCCGTCGTCCTCGAGAAGCTCGAGCCGAACCGGCAGTCGGTCACGTTTCAGACCCTCAGCGGGCCTCTGACCGTGAAGCGCAGCGGCGCCGGCTACGCGATGGATTTCCCGGCGCGCCCGACGTCCCCCGCGCTCACTCCCGCGGCGCTCGTGCAGGCCCTGGGGGCCGAGCCGCGGGAAGTCCGTGCCGACCCCATCAATTACCTCGTCGTTCTCGAGAGCGAGGCGGCTGTCAGAGCGCTCGCCCCCGATATCGCGGGGATTGCCCGGCTGGACCGCCTGGGCGTGATCGTCACCGCGCAAGGCGCGAGCGCATACGACTGCGTCAGCCGCTATTTCACGCCGGCGCGCGGGGTAGCGGAGGATCCGGTGACCGGCAGCGCGCATTGCGCGCTTGCACCCTATTGGGCCGAGCGTCTGGGCAAGACGCAACTGCGCGCCTTTCAGGCCTCACGGCGCGGCGGGGAATTGACGTGCCGGGTGCGCGGCGAGCGCGTCGAGCTCGAAGGCTCATGCGTGTTCTACCTGGAGGGACAGGCGGACATCTGACCCGCCCCGGCGCTCAGAGGTCCGGGATGGCCGCGATCCGCGCACCCACGGGGCTGCCAAGGCCGGTGCAGGCATCCCAGCCGGCCGATGCCTCGTACGCGCCGTTGTTACCTCGCGTGATGTCCCGGAAAGCGCTCTCGCGCGCGTACAACGCGGGTTGCACAAGGCCGGCTCTGCGGCCCGTCAGCGTGTTGATCCGCGCGATCAGGCCCGCCCACAGCGGCGCTACCGCACTCGTGCCGCCGAACACGGCCTGGACACCATCCACGACAACTTCATAGCCAGTACGCGGATCGGCATTGGCGGCGACGTCAGGTACGCCCCGCGCGCTCAGAGGGTGGACGTTCCCTTGCACGGTGGTCGTGTCCAGTCCTTGCTGCCACGGCGGCAGGCCAAAGAACGCGCTGACACCACCGCCCGTGGCGCCTGACGCGTCGTGCCATACGACTTCGCCCAAGATCGTCGTGGCCGTGGCCTTCAGGCGCGTCCCGCCACAGCCGAGCGCGTGCGGACTCGATGCCGGAAAATCCACATGATTGGCCCTCCCCGCGACGCCGTCACTGGATCCGCTGTCCCCGGACGCCACGCAGACCGTGACACCAAGCATCACCGCTGCCTGCAGCGCTTGATCCAGGGCGGTCATCGCCTGCGGGGTCCACGAGGATTCGGGGCCGCCCCAGCTGATCGACAGTACCGAAGGTTGATTGACCGGGTCGTGAACGGCCGTCGTCACGGCGTTCAGGAAGCCCGCATCGGTGTTGGGCGCGAAATACACCGCAATCCTCGCGGCCGGCGCGACAGCGCCCGCCACTTCGATGTCGAGCATCACCTCGCCGTCCGCACTGTTGGGATCGCCGATCGGCGCGTTGACGGCGTGATCGACCGAGACCGCGATGACGTCCGGTAGCGGCAATCCGAGGGCGCCGAAGTAGGTTTGCAGGTCCTGCGGCCGGTAGCCCCCGCCGAGCTCCAGGAGCGCGATACATTCACCCTGGCCAGAGCCGGCGGGAAACTGGTAGAGCGACGCGATCTGCACCGCGGTGAACGACTGGGCGGGCGGTGTCGCGGCGCGCGATCGGCGCGTCGTCGAAAATGCGGCCGTGCCTGCGGACGCGTGTCCAATCCCAGCACCGCCACGATGATGTCGTGCAGCTCCTGCGGCAGCTGCACGGCGCCGAGCAGCCCGCGGTAGGTTCCACCCGGGTACTCGAAGCGCAGCAGCTCGACACCGAAGGCGGCGTTCACTTGGGCGACGCTACCGGACAACACGACCGTGCGACGCGCCGAGTGTCGCTGCACGACAACCAGCTCGTGCGTGGCCGCGAACGCCGCCACAACTCGCAGATCCGTGTCGGTTGCACCGTGGAGCCGCGCAAATTGCTCCGCGGTCAGATGCTCGGTCTGCTCCGCTCGGCTCAGGCGCGCCATCCGTTCCCGCCAAAGCTCGGGAGAGCCCGGGCGCAGGATGAGGGTGACTTCGAGCCGCTCGTCCGCTGCCGCAGGTCCCAGCCGACGTGCGTTGGGCAGGGCGTCTCGCTTGCTGCCCTGGAGCGTGATGTTGGCCATGGCGCCTCCTTCGGTGGGCCTGTTCGGCGACCAATGACACCTTATCGCGCAGCCAAGCGCACTGGCCAGTTATGACGGTATCCGGCGACACCGGGCGCAGCGGCGCGCCGCCTATCCGCCGACGGAGGTGATCCCGCGAACGGACGCGGCGAACAACGGCACAGGCAGCGCGTCGTCGGCCCGCCGCAGGCTACCGATCCTATCGATCCCACAACGACTAGGCCGCGCAGCGCGCCGCGATCCAGCGGTGGTGCACGTCCGCGTAGACTTCCTGATAGATCGCGTCGAGCCGCGCGCGCGTGGGGAATCCCGCGACGAACTCCGGCGCCGTGTCGCCGGCAGCCAGCTCGGCCGCCCGGCGCAGATGCTCGAGCAGGTAGCGCGGATCCTCGTCGCCCACCGAGATGCGCAGAGTGCTCGGCGTGATGCCGGCGGCCTGGAGCGCCGCCTCGGACAGCTCGGAGTGGCTGGTGAGCCCGGGGCAGAGCACCACCGTGTTGGTCTGACCCAGCGAGACCTGCAACCCGAAGGCCGGCTCCAGACTGTCGAGCAGGCGCTGCAGGCGCCACTTTTCCAGGCGCAGCGGATAGGCCGCGCTACCCTGGAAATCAATCGTGAACAGCGGCGCGGGCAGGCCGAGCGTCATCAGCCGCTCGCGCAGGGGCCCGTTGGGGTGACCCGCCACCGCCGAGCAGTGCACGTTGATCATCGGATTCAGCGCGAGGCTGCGCGCCAGCACGATGGTGTTGATGCATTTCTGCAACATGCGCAATTCCAAGGTGCGCATACCGCTCAGCACCTCGAAAGCCTTGTCGGAGTCGAGGAAGGCGCCCTTGACGTAGTAGACGTTCCAGAACATCGTCTCGTCCCAGCGGTACTCCCGTTCGTGGCCGTCATGGCCGGCGGCGCGCACCGTCTGGCCCTTGGGCAAGAACATCCGCTCGTTGCGGCCGATCACCACGCCGGCCGTGGTGTTCCCGGAGCCGCACAGATCCTTGGTGTAGGAATGAATGACGAAGTCCGGACGCTCCCTGCGGTCGGCCCGGCGCAGTGTCCGCTGCAATATCGGCGTGGCGATGGTGGCGTCGCAGATCACGGTGAGACCGCGCTCGTGGGCGATACGGCAGATGGCCGGAAGGTCGAGCACGTTACCGTGCGGATTGCACGGGGATTCGACATACACGTAGATCTGCCGGCCCTGGGCGAGGCGTTCGGCGTATTGCCGTTCGATTCCGGCCAACCGCTCGGTGAAAGCCGCGCCGGTCTCGCCATCGAACCACTCGAGCGAAACGCTCAGATTGCTGCGCTTGCCATACCAGTCATGCAGCAGCTGGTAGGTGCCGCCGTAGACATTGCGGCTGCTGAGCACGATGTCCTCGTAGCCGAGCAGGTTGGCGAGTGTTGCGTCGATGGCGGCCATGCCGGAGTTGAAATTCCAGGCGAAGTAATCGGCCGCCTCGGGGCCCGCCTCGAGGTCGACGATATGATTGGCGAGGCAGATCGAGGTGGGATTGAGCAGCCGCGAGTAGATCTCGTGCAGCAGCTCCTTGCCCTGGAAGGCGTCCTCTACCCATTCGGTGCAGGCATAGACATATGTTGCCGTGCGCGTGATGACCGGCGTGGCGCTGAACAGCGCCGTGACGTTGTCGAACAGAGGGTAGGGCCCCTTGGCGACCGTGGTCGCCGGATCGTCCATGAGGGACTGGTACGTGGCGCGCAGCGGGTTCTGCAGCGTGTCGAGCACTTTGGCGAGCTGGAAACACGCGAAGCGCTTGGCATTGAACCAGGCGATGCGGTCGCGCCGGTCGAGGCCGGAAAGGGTCTCGTTCGTGAGTCGCCACGCCTCGTGGGCTGCGCCATTGGCGTCGATGAGCGCACACGCCAGGCGCGCCAGCGTCTGGCCATGGGGGGATCCGGGTGCGATGCCGAAGTGCTGGAGCTGCTCGCGGACCAGCTCCTCCAGTGATTGGGCCGCGGTGGAATGCCGGCGCGGACTCAATTGCAGCGCGGATTGCGGAAGGCTCTCGGTGGACATGGAGTGTCTCCCTTGCGGGATGTCGGCCAGTGAGGCGGCGATTCTGCCACTACGGCGCCACGGTGGTGCGGCGGCGAGACGGGACGCTATACTGCGACCGGCGGTCCATTACGACGATCCGCCACTTCCTTTTCCTTCAGACGAGACAAGGGGTTGGCGGTGCTGACGCGCAGTTTGGGAAAGCAGGGTCCGCGAGTGTCCGCACTCGGGCTTGGTTGCATGGGAATGAGCGACTTTTACGGCCCGCACGACGATGCGGAATCGATCTCGACCATCCGCCTGGCGCTCGACCAGGGTGTGAGCCTGCTCGACACGGCCGACATGTACGGTCCGTTCACGAATGAGTTGCTGGTGGGTCGCGCGATCGAGGGTCGCCGCGGCGAAGTGTTTCTCGCCACCAAGTTCGGCATCATGCGCGATCCGGCCGATCCGGCGAAGCGGGGGGTGAACGGCCGGCCGGAGTACGTCCGGGCATGCTGCGATGCGAGTCTGAAGCGCCTCGGCGTGTCGTACATCGACTTGTATTATCAACACCGCGTCGACCCGGCGGTGCCGATCGAGGAGACGGTGGGCGCCATGGCGGAGCTCGTCCAAGCCGGCAAAGTGCGCTTCCTGGGACTGTCGGAAGCCTCGGCGCAGACGCTGGAACGCGCGGCTCGCGTGCATCGGATCTCGGCCCTGCAGAGCGAGTTCTCGCTCTGGTCGCGGGACGTGGAGGCGGACGGGGTACTGGCGGCGTGCCGGCGGCTCGGCATCACGTTGGTGGCATATTCACCGCTCGGCCGTGGATTCCTGACGGGCGTGATCAAGCGGCCCGAGGATCTCGCGGAGGACGACTTCCGCCGCCATAATCCGCGCTTTCAGGGCGGGAACTTCTCCCTCAACCTACAGCTCGTCGAGCGGGTGCGAGCGCTGGCGACAGCCAAGGGCTGCACCCCGGCACAGCTGGCGCTCGCCTGGGTCCTGGCCCAGGGTGATGACATCGTGGCCATTCCCGGCACTCGGCATCCGGCCCGGTTGACGGAGAATCTCGCCGCGCTCGAGGTGGACTTGAGCGCCGCCGATCTGCAGGAGATTGAACAGGCGTTTCCACTCGGCGCGGCCGCCGGGACCCGCTACCCGCCGGCAGGCATGGCGACGGTCAACCGCTGACGGGTCGAGATCAGATATCCAGGTTGGTGACGTCGAGCGCGTTCTTCTCGATGAACTCTCGCCGCGGCTCGACCTGATCGCCCATCAGCGTCGTGAAGATATCGTCCGCGGCGACCGCGTCCTCGATTTTCACCTGCATCAATCGGCGCGTCTCCGGGTTGATGGTCGTTTCCCACAGCTGCTCGGGATTCATCTCGCCCAGTCCCTTGTAGCGCTGGATGGTCTGGCCTTTGCGCGCCTGGTCGAACAGCCACTTCAT
>JAJZZR010000250.1 GCA_021797465.1 Pseudomonadota bacterium
GCCGATCCGCGCCTTCTTTCGTGCCGCCTCGATCTGCGTTCCCGCGCGGGGGATGTCGCGGGTGAACGTGCCGAGGAGATCGGTGTCGTAACCTACCACGCGTTCCACCCGACAACCTAATGCCGCGCCCAGCACGGGAGCGATCGCGTGCTCCTTCCCGTGCTGGGTGAGCAGCGCGACGCGCTGATTCTCATAAGGGTTGGGGCATTGATCGGTCGAAATCATACATATCGCTCAACGAGACCTTGCGGCGACGGCGGTAACACTCGTCGTCCACATGGGTTGGCTCGAGCGCTGGCGGTGCGCGCGAGAACCAGGTCTGACACCCGGCGCGTCGAAACTACCCCCCACCTGACGTCGGACGCCCAGTTGCTCAGGCGCCTGCGCGGCGTGCCGCATGACTTCCCGACCCGAAATGCAGTCCAAGTTTCCGGAAGAAAGTGGTCGCATGGCACGCGTCCTTCACGCCAATGGCTGGCCATGAATCCAGAACGCCTGGTCCATTTTGAGAAACTCATCACACGGAATGTAATGAGATCCATCACAGGAAAACGTCAAACCCACCATGCCGTTAATAATATTGAGGGCACCTGAACGCAGGTAAAAGATTTCATCCATAAATCGCAGGGTCCTCAAGTTATCCAGGACGGCACGGATCTGTTGGCGAGGCACCAACGCTTCGGCCGGGTATGGCCGCTTGGGGTATGCCAGGCAGCTATTCGGATCAATCAGCGCATTCGTAGTCAGTAAACGATAGTGATACGGCACATCGATCACCCAGATAATGGCCTGGTTGCTGGAGAAGTGCAGAACCACATGATATACACCGCGATCAAGCATCAACTCTTCTATCATGCTGATGACTGTATCGAAATTCCTGTCCACGATGCTTTCCGAACGGGTCTGCTGAAACACCGTACCACGAATCGAAGGGTCGCCCGGGATCTGACGCCAGTGACGAGGTTCTTCGTAGAGGTGGCGTATCGGCGGCAAGTCACGCAAGGCAAAATCGGCACCCAAGAAACCGAGTACGACTCCATCTGCATTGCGGACAATTTGAATAGCAGTCAACGAAGGCCGTCGTGCACGTAAGCTGATATAGGCTTCGGACAACAGGAAGTCGGGGGTCGGACCCACTTCTCGTATGTGAGAGGATTTTCGATTATCTTGTTCATGGATCCTGCCTGGAACGTCTGTGATTAACAGTGCTTCTTTCATGTAGGGTCGGTCTGACCGATCCCGCCCGAAATGCTCTGGAACCAGCCCTTCGCGCCCGATATTGGATGTGATCTGCGTCGCGGTCATGTCCAGCGCGTATAGAAACTTGCAGTAAGGCACAGAGGGAAACGCTTCGTTCAACACAGCCTCCATCTTCGCGCGATCACCCCAGCCGGCACTGCAGGCGTCCGCCAGTTTGCGCAACGACTCGTACAGAAACGCGGCGAGCAGTTCACGTTGCTGAACGACGCTCTCTCGCAAGGATTCTAGAGAGTCATTGGGATGTTCCATGGAAGAGACCCTTCGTGTGGCTGCCCCATGTTCGTGGTGGTAGCTGATGGTCAAGCAACGTGTTGCCTCTATGCGGTCTCAGAATCTCTCTGGCCTACAGTTACGCACCACATAGTGGTCACCAGCAATTCTCATGGCACTCGTTGCCACCGCTTGCCGGTTCTGCGGCGATATATGCCTCCGTCCTCGTCGATCTGGAAGAGGTGAAGCCACGCATTCTCGATGAGATCCCGCACCATGCCATGGCGTGCGATCACATCATCGATGGGAGCCTTTGGCGCCTCCAGGAAGACATGGAGGCGCAGCGGCTCGTGTATCCACCGTGCGCCGTCGTGCAGAGATTGCAGGGCCAGGCCGACGCGCAGGTCTCCGCCGTTACCCTCAAGCACGCCGATCGAGCCTCCTACCACATTGTGTAGGACCTTGTTACCGCTGCCGAAGCGGCGATTGTCGACCATCGACCCGTAATATTGCAGATTAATCCAGTTGGCCACCACCATTGGCGCAGTCATGATCAGCTGCAGCGTGCTAAACTGACAGTCGTCCCGCCAATTGTATTCATGCAAGAACGAGCGGCCGGCCAGATTGAGGCGTACTGTTCGTGCGCGCGGGGCGGCTATAAAAGCGGCGTTGCCGGCCAACCCCCATTCCGGGCGGAGCTGCGCCCAGTCGCGAGTTCGGCGCTGCATATCGGCGTTGATTGCCGTCGGCGGCAAATCACCGGTCCCCAAGAGATTTGCGCGCTCGGTGCGGGTTACCTGTCCGGCGGCGTCCAGCCACTGCCGCAATTGGACCAGATCTTCAGCATGCGAGGGCGTCACGGCGGCTGTATCGAACAATCGCACTTCATCCGTCGTCGTATTGTGTAGGCCAGGAATGAAATAGGTATCCGCGGGGATGACGATGCCCTTGTCAGCTAAACCGAGTCTCGTTTGTGAATCATTCAATAGGGCGACGGCGATTCGGGCGCTAGCCTCGCCGGTCTGGCCGGCGCAGGCTCCGCAGTCCAGCGCTGTGGCTTGAGGGTTGTTTGTGGTGATACTTCCATGCCCGACCAACAATACCATCCGCGCAAAGTTTCGGATCAGTCCGATATTGCGTAGGGCGAATTCGGCGATCGCCGGTCGGTCGGCCTCTGGAATGCCCGAGCATACGGCTGTCGCTTCATGGCCGTGTTCCACGGCGCTCAACTTCGGACGCAGACGCTGGTACACCGTCGCATCGAGGCCCGTGCTTTGGGGGTGCGGAACCGGTCGGCTCCATCCCATGCTGTCGCCGAAGATCTTGGGGGCGTACAGCAAGCCCGCTGCTTCGACGAATGCAAAACACGAAGAGGCAGAGGTCTTGAAAGTCTTCCACGCATTGGCCACCTGCATCCGCCGGTGGCGCTTTGCGAGCAGCGTGGCCGTTTCCCGGGCATCCGCGCCACAGGGTTGTTCGCATATGCGATAGGACGGATTGAACAGGACGGGATGGTGTCCCTTGGTTTCGGAAGCGCCAAAGGGAAGATATTCCATTAGGATACCGAAGAAGCCAGCAAAACCGAGCGTCTGTATGTCTGGTGTGATCGTCTCTAGTGCGCGCCGGAAGACCTCCGAGCGCACGTCGATACAAAACACTGCCTGCACGGCTGGACGATCGGGGCGCGGCGCCGGCGTGGGGGCGGCGGCCAAGGACGCCACGAGTTGCCGTTGGTAGCCGATCTCAAGGGCAGTCTGCAGCACCGCGTCCACCTGCAGGCCAGGATCGCCTGGGGTCATTCGCTTGGAGAGCGCCATCATGGATTCGCGCCAGCGCACCCTAAGCGCATCGGAATAGCGTAAGGTATAGAGAAGGGCGTCCCATGCAGTACGTACGGCGAGCAGGTCGCGTATTGAGTCATCATTGCCATTTTTAAGTTCCGCCTGCCAGCGTTGGTAGCGTGTCCATCCCGCCCAGCCGCCTACGCTCAACAGCGCCGCCAACAGATAGTCGTCGATCACCGCCGGTGGTACCTGGAGTTGTTGCAGAGCCCACGCAATGGTCCCTTGTGCGGTGTCGGGGAGGGCCGCAATCGCTTCCGCGACGCCGCGTAGACCCATCGCCCAGGGTGTCATATCGATGCGTACATATTCGAGCCACCCGCGATAGAGCGACTCCTCTCGCCAAGGCATTGCCCACAGCGCCTGGCCATCGTCAAAGTAAGCCGCGCAGTACCGACTAATCCTATCGACGACAAAATGCGCCCAATTCTGATGTTCGAGATCATCAAGAACGTGTGTAACCAGAACGCGCGGCGCTACCCTCGTCGGGACCGTACGGGCAAGCGTTCGCTCAAAACTTGGTACATCCCATGGACTGCCCAATTCTTTCAGTGCCGCCGCCAAGTCGCACTGCGTGATCCGCCGGTTCGCGAGTTCAGCCTGGTAGTAAGGATGTGGCATGCAGAGCCCCACACCGGTGAGCCGTTTGAGCGTCTGATCGGTTTGCCAGAAGCGCTGATGACTCACACCGAAGTACGGATTGACGGCCACAAAATTTTTCAGCGGCCATAGCGGCGCGATGCGCCGGCAGGCGGCGTCCACTCTGTCAATTAACGTCGTATTGCCTGCATCAAGTACGTCCGTCGGCTTCGCGTTCATGACTGCACGTCAGTGAATGGGGGGGATTCGAATAGCGTCTGTGACGATGCGGAAGCGCCCGCTGGTCCGAGAATCCGAACCAGTCGGGTCAGGAATACATCCATGTAGAGGTCGTTATAGAGATGCACGTAGGCAGCTCGCCAAAAGGACGTTTTCTGCATCCGGGGCAGCGCTTGCTGGACAAACAGTAAGCCGAGGAATACGACCACGATCAATTCCAGCACACTCTGTGTGACGCCGTCGGTCTTTAACGATTCGACAGGCAGGCTCGCGCCTAGCATCTGCGTGAAGAGCGTGTGAAGGCCGAAATAGGCTATACAGACTAGCGCACTCAAGCTCGCCATCTGCAGTAGCATTCGACCGGTACTGGTTGTGCGCGCATTCAGCGCCTGCAGCAACAGTTGCGTCATCGCCACCGTCAGAAGCAGGCCCATGACGATAAGCCCCGGCTGTTGCTGTAGCTTCACCCCAAAGCTGAAGCCAATGGCGATTGTCATCAGTGCCGCAACAACAAGCCCGAATACCGCCTGCCACAATGGCGCGGCGCCGGATACACGCAGCAACGCTGGGACCCGGAAATTATCGACGACGCTCCCCGAGGACAGAAAGGCGTGGGCCTTGTAAACCGAGTGTGCCGTGATGTGCAAAACGGCGACGCTGTATAAGCCAAGACCACATTCCATCAACATAAACCCCATCTGCGCGGACGTGGAATAGGCGAGTGACCCTTTGATATTCGTCGCCACCATCATCATGAGAGAAGCAGTCGTGATCGAGAGCAGTCCCACTAGAATCAGCGTATTTCCCGCCCATGCGACCTGAGACACGATCGGACTCGTACGCAAGATCAGAAATGCTCCGGTGTAGATGATACCGGCATGCATGAGTGCGGATACAGGTGTGGGCGCTTCCATGACCTGAATAAGCCAGCCGTGGGAGGGGAATTGGGCACTCTTTAGGATCGCGCTCACGACGATTAAGCCGGTTGCGACCTGCAAGGTGGTCGGCAAGGGTCGAGGCATCGCAGCGAGTGCGTGCGCGACGTCAGCGAATTGCGCCGTGCGCAGCGTGTGCGCGATGAGCACGAAGGCGGCCAGCAGGCTTGCATCCGAAATCCGGTGGAGCAGGTATTTCTTACGGGCGGCAAGCACTGCACCGGGGCGGTCGCGGTAAAACGCCAACAGCTCATGTAGGCACAGGCTCGTGGCGATCCAGGAGAGCAGGAAACTCCACACGTTGCCGGCAACGATCAGCGTCAAGAACGATCCCAACGTGAGGCTCAGCCATCGGTGGAAGCGTCCCTCATGGGCATCGCCATCCATATAGGTGGACGAGTAGCGGACAACGATCATGCCGATGAACGCCACCAGCACGAGCATCATGACGGTGAGCGCATCAACATACGTGCTGACTGCTAATACACCGAGACCCACCGGCAAATGCGCGGAGAGATAAGTCACGGAATTAGTCGCGCCCAGCGCGTATGTCAGCGCAGCTGATACCGCGCATGCCAGTGCAAGGTAAGTGGCACCGGTTGCCGAGCGTCTCATGAGTCGGGCGTGCTGATCGGCGCCCACCCCGATGACAAGACCTACTGTCAATAATGGCCACGGCAATACTAACATGAGTACCGACGTGGTAGTGCCTGGCATCATACCGGTCCCACTGTCATGCAAGAATATGATCCAATCAACTGCTTAAGGGCCTTCGGGCGTCGCGAATACCCCAGAGGCAACCTGGACTTCATGCGCGCTGGCCATGTGCGCCGCGGCCCAAGGCCGCAAGAGGTGCCCGAGCAACTCCAGGTCATTTGCAAGGGCTACCGGATCGCGCTCGAGTGCCGAACGCAACGCCTGCTTGAGCCAGTCGCTGAAGGCGGGATGCAGGAGCGCCTCGCGGATGTGCCGTTCGGCGTCCAGCAGATCGATTTGAGCCAATGATACGTTCATGGGTGCATTCTCCTCCGGAGATCTTAGAAATTGCCCTCACGCTTTTGTCGCTCCAGTGATCCGCCGGAATCGCGGTCGCCGAGGCGACCGTTGCGCTCCGAGTGGCGCGAGCGGCGGGTTTCTTCCAGGATCGCTTCCAGGGTCTCGGCGTTAGATTCCTCGGCGGCGGTAACCGGCCAGCAGCCGAGTGTGCGGAAGCGCACCCTTCGCTCTTGCGGGGACTCGCCGGGTCTAAGGCGCATTCGATGCGGCGCGTCGACCGCGATGAGTTGTCCCTCGCGCTCGACAGCTGTGCGTTGGCGAGCAAAATAGAGGGGAGCAAGCTCGATCCTACGCGCCAGCGCGTAGGAGAGGACTCGAGTTCCGTCCAGTTGGATAGCGGGAATACGCGCGCAGTGTGCTGCGCCCCCAGACGGAAGTTGTACAGGTTCCACAGTTCCGGGCGCTGGTGGCGGGGCTCCCAGGTGTGTTCCGGACCCCGCAGCGAGATCACTCGTTCCTTAGCGCGGGAACGCTCCTCGTCACGCTGGGAACCACCGATGATGATATCAAAGCCGCCGACATCCAGCGCCGTCTTGAGTGCTTCGGTACGCATGACGGCGGTATGAAAGTCGCCGTGATCGAAGGGGTTGATTCCGGCGGCGCGGCCGACTTCGTTTGCGTGGACCTTGAGACCAAATCCGTCTCGCTGTGCGAACTGACCACGGAACTGCAGCAGCTCGCCGAACTCCCAAGTTGAGTCAATATGGAGCAGGGGCAGAGGGGGAGGGGCTGGAAAGAAGGCTCGGCAAGCCAAGTGCGCCAAGATAGTCGAATCCTTACCACCGGAAAACAGACACACGGGATTCTGTGCCTCGGCAACCGCTTCACGAAGGATGTAAATGGCTTCCGACTCAAGATCGGCCAGCGACGCGTTGAAGCAGGGGGGTCTGCGCACCGATATGGGGGACATGGGGATTATCATCCATGGTGAACCGCTCGGTCGACGTGCACATGGGCACGTAACGCGCTTGGGGTCTCGAGCGTCGCAGCACGGAAGTGCCGGGGTACGTCCCGGAGGGGCGTGTGCACGTGCTTCTGCTGACGCCAAAAGCACATCCTGCTATTTTCGCCGAATTCGCCGAACACGCGCTGCCGCCGCCAATCTTCTGCGTCGTGTCGGCGAGGTACGTCGATAGACGCCGATAAGAAAGGCAGCCGGGTGTGTAGCCAGCGAGCCGCATTGATCAATGATTGCTTCGTCACGAGTTCGCGCACCTTCCCGCTTTCCATTTCCAGCACGTCGAGGCATCGTACGATTTCGCAGTGAGGAATGTTGGCGATGCGGCGAAACCCGCCACGCGGACGGTTTGGCCGCACTACGGCCGTCCGACCGGCGGTGGGGCCCGTAGCGCGAGAACCGATAGTGTTCAATGGTTCATCCGACGCGGGGCAACCCGGAGAATGATGGTTGCGCCAGGTGGCAATAGCGCGCCCGGCCAGAGTTGCAGTACCAGGTGTAAGAGAACGATGAAGAGCGCCAGCGCGAGCCGGGCGTAGTCCCCACCGCCGTGACGTCTCCCACGCCTGCTGACACCCCGGTGCGGCGTCGAGCGCACAACCCGCTCGAACCACCGAAGAGAGCCACTGCTGGCAGTACCCCATGATTGCACCGTAGACCGTACAAGGCAGGGTTCAGTATCCCTATGCGGCGCGAAGCTGTACAATATATTAAAAAGAACATATCGTTCGCGGGAAAAGAACATGAAAAATTTGAATTTCCGTCATTTGTTCTACTTCTGGGCCGTGGCGCAACGCGGACACCTTACCCGTACCGCGGAGGAACTGCACGTGTCCCAGTCGGCGCTGTCAGCGCAGATTCGGCAGCTCGAGGCGTATCTTGGTGCACCACTATTTGAGCGCGAAAGACGTGAATTGCAGTTGACAGACTTCGGCGCCAGTGTGCTTGACTACGCGGACAGCATCTTCAGGCTCGGACAGGAGCTGATGGCTAGCGTGCGCGGTGGCCCCGGACGAGCCATACAACAGTTGCACGTGGGATTGGTAGCGACGCTATCAAGAAATTTTACGGAAAGCCTCCTGCGCCCGCTGTTTGGCCGGTCCGACGTACGTCTTGCGCTGAAGTCGGGCAGCCTCGATGAGCTACTTGAGGGGTTGCGTCTACACAAGATTGATCTGGTTCTGTCAAACAAACCTGTCGTTGCCGGTGGCGAGCGTCCGTGGCGGTGCACGAAGCTGTCTCGACAGGCAGTGTGTCTGATTGGACCAAGGCGGGCGGTGCGGCGGCGATTTAAACTACCGGAGGATCTCCGCGGCAAACGCATGGTGTTGCCCGGACCGAGCAGTGATGTGCGCACACAGTTCGACTTGTGGTGTGAGCGCAAGCAACTGTCGATTGAGGTCGCCGCGGAGGCGGACGACATGGCGATGCTGCGCCTGCTCGCCAGGGATTCTCGCGCGATCGCGCTGCTTCCAGAGGTGGTCGTTCGAGACGAGTTGCGTGTTGGTCTCCTGGAGCGCTACTGTGTCGTTCCCAGCGTGTTCGAAGACTTTTACGCCATCACGGCATTTCGTCACAGTCCTTCGGTGTTGGTCCGCGAACTGTTGGGACGACTAATGGCATAGCAAGCTTTTTCTTCTACAGGGGACCTCTATCAATCGGTCGTCAAGGGTCTCATGAGGGCTGAAAATGAGGGAAATTAGCGGCCGAATCGATAAACTAGGCAATTCGCCCTGGAATTCGCCGTTTCTGTGACTCTGTGGAGGCGCTCCGTTGCCTCCATTGTGCCGTTGCCCATCAAGCAGGCACACCTATCCCGTCAATCGGAATCTTCCGCAACCGGATCAG
>JAJZZR010000166.1 GCA_021797465.1 Pseudomonadota bacterium
ACGGCTGGAACCGTGCGGTGGACACGCTCACCCTCGAAGGCGTCGACAAGAGCATCATCGAGCGCTTCCGCCGCGACGTGCAGGCGGATCGCGACCTCTTCAAGGAACTCGAACGGGTCTGCGAGCTCTTCCCGCGCCGCCGGGACAGCTATCCCCTGGAGATGACGCAGCCGCGCAACAGCCTGGTCGCCCGGCTGCGCGCCAAGCTCTCCCATGCCTGCGTGGACGCGCTGCAACCCGACCTGATCATCATGGACGAGTTCCAGCGGTTTCGGGATCTGCTACACGGCGACAGCGACGCGGCGATCCTCGCGCGCGAACTGTTCGACTATTCCGGCGGCGACGGGCATGCCGCCCGCACCCTGCTGCTCTCCGCCACGCCCTATCGGATGCTCACGCTCGCCAGCGACGAACCCGACGAAGGCGACCACTATCAGGATTTCCTCGAAACCTTGAGCTTCCTCTATGGCCGCGAAAAAGGACCGGAGGTGGCGGCCGCACTCGCGCGCGAAATGCGCACCTTCCGCTGCCTCCTGCATAACCTGCCGCAATCGCACGCTGCAGCGGTCGAGGCGCGCCAGGCCATCGAACAGCGCCTGCGCAAAGTGATCGCCCGAACCGAGCGGGTCGCGTCCACGATCGAACGCGACTCCATGATGAGCGAGCCCGCCATCACTGTCTCGATCGCGCCCGCCGATCTCGCGCAGGCGTTCGCCTTGTCGCACGTGGCGCGCACGCTCGATGCGCCGGAGATCATCGAATACTGGAAATCCGCGCCTTACCTGCTCAACTTCATGCGTCACTACAGCCTGAAGCAGCTTCTGACGGACGAGGCGGAGGCACCCTCGGCTACCCTCCGCGGCGCCATCCAGGCCGCTCGGCCGACCATGCTCGATCACCACGCCATCGACGCCTATGCGCCGCTGGAGCCGGCCAATGGCCGCATGCGCTCGATCATGGACGACATCTTCGGCCAGCGCCTCGAACAGAATCTCTGGATACCCGCCGCCATGCCCTATTACGGCGACACGCGATCCGGCGCGCCGCTGACGAAGGCGCTGATATTTTCGTCTTGGTCGATGGTGCCCGACGCGATCGCAGCCCTGCTGTCCTACGAAGCCGAACGGCGCATGGGCGTCGGCGAATCCGGCCGACGCTATTTCGAGCAACATCGTCTGCGCCCCTTGCAGTTCCGACAGGATCAGGGGCGGCTCGCGGGACTGCGCGCGCTGCTGCTGATCTATCCATCGCCGGCTCTGGCCGAACTGGCCGATCCGCTGGCGGTTTTCAGTGAAACCGAGACCGCCCTGTCACAGGAGGGCATGCGCGCCGCCATAGGCGACCGCCTCAAGCCAGCCCTCGAGGCCCTGCGAAAAGGAGCGGCGTCGCGCCAGGATGCCAACAGCGCCGAATGGGCCGCTCCCGCCGTGGTCGATGACCTGCTGGGCGCGCGGTCACGCGCTTGGCTGGAGACGCCCCATGGCATGCGCGCCCTGGCGAGCGAAGACGCCTTTCAGGAACATGTCGCCGAACTGGCGGCAGCGGTGAAGACGCACGACATCGGCGCTTCGTCCGCCGATCTTCCCGACCTGCTGGTCGACGTGGCGCTCGGCAGTCCTGCCGTCTGTGCGCTTCGCGCCCTCAAGCGGATCGCGCCCGAGCTGTCGTGGGACGACTCGCGCTTGCTCAGCGCCGCCGCGGAAGTCGCTTGGTCGTTCCGGGCGCTGTTCAACCAGCATGACGCGGTCGCCCTCCTGCGACGGGATACCGACGATCACTATTGGCGCCGCGTGCTGGTCTATTGCGCCGATCACAATCTACAGGCCGTCCTGGACGAATACGCCCACTACCTTGTCGATGCCGAAGGTCTCGGAGCCCTCGTAGCCGAGGAACGCGCCATCGGCGTCGCTCGCGCCATGGCCCAGGCCCTGGCCATCCGCCCATCGCAGATCGACGTCGACGACGTGCATGTCGATGGCGAGGCCCTCGCCATCAGCAAATTCCAGATGCGCGGACGCTTCGCGATGCGGCTCGCCGACTACAAAGACGAGGACGGCGCCGTCGCCCGGCTCGGAGGCGTGCGCGATGCGTTCAACTCGCCGTTCCGGCCGTTTGTTCTCGCCACCACGTCGGTCGGCCAGGAAGGACTGGATTTCCATCCCTATTGCTATCGCGTCTATCACTGGAACCTGCCGGGCAACCCGGTGGACCTCGAACAGCGCGAAGGCCGCGTCCACCGCTTCAAGGGCCACGCCGTGCGCCTCAACCTGGCCGAGCGCCAAGCCGGTGTCGTCAGGGGCTGCGGGCAGGCGCCTGACGATCCGTGGAAGCTGATGTTCGAGCGCGCGCGATCCGAGGCGGCGGTCGACACCGATCTCATCCCCTATTGGATCTACGAAGGTTCCGTGAGGGTCGAACGGCGCGTGCCGATGTTGCCGTTCAGCCGGGAAGTCACGCGACTCGCTTGGCTCAAACGCAGCCTCACGGTCTATCGCCTGGCCTTTGGTCAACCGCGGCAGGACGATCTGCTCGACTACCTGCAAACTCTCGCCGGCGAGGGCATGGACCCAAGCCTGCTTGGCGATCTGCAAATTCGGCTCGAACCAGGACTTCCTGGCGGGTCAGAACCATAGCCACGTCGCGACCATCCTCGAGGTCCCCAGTACGAAATGAAGCGCGTGCCACATCGACAGCCATGGTTCGATCGCATCCCTTGAGGGCGCCGCCCGCTGGGCCGGGCTGTCGGCAAAGCGGAAGCCCCGGCAGCCGGGTCTTCCCGCTTCGGGCTTCCATCCCTGGCGCCGGTATAGCCGGAGAGTGAGAGTGCGGACCGGGTTTTCCGTGACGGGTTGAGGGCTGGGAGAGAGGCTCCTGGCACCCGTCGCGGAGACCCGCGATGTCCAAGCACCGCCACGAGGCCGGCTCTGGCCGCGCTAGCCTGTATGACGAGATCACCACAAAGATCATCAGCGAGTTGGACGCTGGGCGGCTGCCGTGGGTCCAGCCTTGGGGTACGGCCGCGGCGAAGGCGCCGCTCGCCATGCCGAAGAACGCCGCCACGGGGCGCGGCTACTCCGGCATCAACGTGCTCATTCTCTGGGGCGCTGTCGTCCAGCACGGTTATCCCTGCCAGAGCTGGCTGACTTTCCGCCAGGCGCTGGCGCTTGGCGGCCATGTACGGCGCGGCGAACACGGCACCACTGTCGTTTATGCCGACCGGTTCATCCCCGACGACGAGAAGCGACGCGCCGGCGAGACCGGCGAGGATGCGCAGGCCATTCCGTTCCTGAAGCGGTTCACGGTCTTCAACGCTTTGCAGTGCGAGGGGCTTCCCGACGATGTCGCTGTCGCCGCTCCACCGCCCGAGCCGGGCCTGATCGAGCCCAAGGTGGCGGCGCTTATCAAGGCGAGCGGCATCGACTTTCGCATCGGAGGCGATCGCGCCTTCTACGTACCCGCGCAGGACTTCGTACAGGTGCCGCCGCCCCAAGCGTTTTTCGAGCCGATCAATTGGCATCGAACCGCCCTTCACGAATGCTCCCACGCCAGTGGAGCGCCGCATCGCCTGAACCGCGACCTTTCAGGCTCCTTCGGTTCGAAGAAGTACGCCTTCGAGGAGTTGGTCGCGGAAATCTCGGCGGCGTTCTGCTGCGCGGCCCTCGGCATCGTGCCGACCGTGCGGCACGCCGACTACATCGGCTCCTGGGCCGAGGTTCTGCGTGAAGACAACCGCGCCATTGTCCGCGCCGCGTCACAGGCGAGCAAGTCAGCGGACTTCCTGCTCGGCTTCCTACCCGCGAGCGACGAGCTCGTGACCGCAACCTCCCATGACGACGTCGAAGACATGACGGTGGCGGCGTGACACCGCGCCGCTTCGCTGAAACCGCGCAGGCGCAGTCCCGCTTCTCCTGCTTTCCGGCTTTCCCGCCGGAACAGAGGAAGAGGGCTGCGCCGGTCTTCGTGACGGGTTTGGAGGTCGAGGGAGAGTCCCCGGCCGCCCGTCGCGGAGTATCATCTCATGGCGACTGCCGTTCAGAAGATCACCCTGTCGTCCTCACGCGACATTCCCTTCAACAAGCTGGTGCTGAGCCAGTCGAACGTCCGGCGCGTGAAGGCCGGCGTCTCGATCGAGGAGCTGGCCGAGGACATCGCCCGGCGCACCCTGCTTCAGGGCTTGAACGTCAGGCCTGTCCTCGACGCCGAGGGCGCCGAGACCGGCATGTTCGAGATCCCGGCCGGCGGCCGGCGCTACCGGGCGCTCGAGTTGCTCGTGAAGCAGAAGCGCCTGGCCAAGACCGCGCCGGTTCCGTGCGTGGTCCGCGATCCGGGCACTGGCATTCTCGGCGAGGATGACTCGCTGGCCGAGAACATCCAGCGTGCGCCGCTGCATCCGCTCGACCAGTACCGCGCCTTCCAGGCCCTGCGCGAGAAGGGGCGCTCCGAGGAGGACATCGCGGCGGCGTTCTTCGTCGGTGTGAACGTCGTGAAGCAGCGCCTGCGCCTGGCGTCGGTCGCGCCGACCCTGCTCGACATCTATGCCGAGGACGGCATGTCGCTCGAGCAGCTCATGGCCTTCACCGTCACGGCCGACCATGCCCGCCAGGAGCAGGTCTGGCAGGCGATCTCCGGCTCCTGGCAGAAGGAGCCCTATCAGATCCGCCGTATGCTGACGGAGAAGGCGGTGCGCGCCTCCGACCGGCGGGCGGTGTTCGTCGGTCTCGACGCCTATGAGGCCGCCGGCGGCGTGGTTCTGCGCGACTTGTTCCAGTCCGACGACGGCGGCTGGCTCGAAGACGTGGCGCTGCTCGATGGCCTCTTCGCTGAGAAGCTGAAGACCGAGGCCGAGAAGATCGCGGCCGAGGGCTGGAAGTGGATCGAGGTCGCGGTCGACTTCCCCTACGGCCACACGCGCGGGCTCCGCGTGTTGGAGGGAGTTGCCGCCGACCTTTCGCCCGAGGAGGAGGCGACGATCGAAGCGCTCAACGGCGAATACGCCAAGCTCGAAGCCGAGTATGACGGAGTAGACGAGCTGCCCGACGAAGTGGACGAGCGACTCGGCGAAATCGAAACGGCGCTCGCCGCCTTCGACGATCGTCCCGTCACTTTCGACCCCACCGACATTGCCCGTGCCGGCGTCTTCGTCAGCATCGATTCCGAAGGCGCCCTGTCGGTCGACCGTGGCTACGTTCGGCTTGAGGATGAGGCGCCCATCGTCGAGCCCGGACAGGAAGGCGATGATGAAACCGGAGCAGCAAGCCCGGACGGCGTGGAACCCGGCGCTCCAGTGATCCAGCGCGCGGTGATCACTATCGGTGGCCAGGTTTCCGAACCGGAGGACGAGGACGACGACGTGGTGAAGCCGCCGCCCGACCGCCTTGTGACCGAGCTGACCGCGGAACGGACGCTCGCGCTACGCGACAAGCTCGCGATCACGCCGTCGGTCGCGTTCCAGGCGGTTCTGCACAAGTTCTGCCTGGATGTCTTCTCGCGCTACTTCGCATCCGGCAGTGCCATGGAGGTCGCCGTTCGCAGCGTCACCTTCCCGATCCAGGCGCAGGGTCTGAAAGATACGCCGACGGCCAAGGCGATCTCCGAGCGCCATAAAAGCTGGGAGGAGCGGCTGCCGAAGGATCGAGTCGATCTCTGGGACTGGCTCACCACCCTGACCGGCGACGACCAGGCCACCCTCTTCGCGCATTGCGCCTCGTTCGGGGTCAACGCGCTCTACGAGAAGGCCGATCGCTACGGCGCCGGCATTTCGTCCCACGGTGTCGAGCAGCGCCTCGGGGAGGCCAACCGCATCGCCCGGGCCGTCGGTCTCGACATGGTGGAGGCCGGATGGCGTCCGACCGTCGAGAACTATCTCGGCCGCGTGCCGAAGCACCGCATCCTCGAAGCGGTTCGCGAAGGCGCAGGCGAGCGCGCCGCCCAGCTCATCGACCATCTGAAGAAGGGCGACATGGCCAAGGAAGCCGAGCGGCTTCTCGCCGACAGCTTCTGGCTGCCTGAGCCGCTGCGCACCGTCGATGGCGAGGCGCCGTCGGCCGATCAGGTCGGCGACGAAGGCGAGGGCGAGGCGCTGCCGGAATTCCTTGCCGGAGACGAGGATGAGCCTTCCGAGCAAGCAGAAGACGAGCCGCAGACGATCGCGGCTGAGTAACCCGATCGCGCGGGGCGGTTTCGGCCGTCCCGCGCATCCTTTCCCCTCAACCAATCCGGCAGCCCGGCCACCGCGCCGGGCGCTTTTGCTTCAGGAGGGCCGCATGCCCGTCTTCACCATCGAGACCACCTACCGCCTGCCGGTCTATCGGCAGCGCAGCTATGAGGCTGAAACTTTCGAAGCCGCCTGTGCGCTCGCTATCGCCGACGAGGGCTGGGACGACGAGAAATCCGACGTCGAAACGTCCGGCGACACCTACGTCACCGGCGTCTGGGAGGGGAGCAACGCCGCCTATAGCGGCACAGCCCTTCCGATCCCGTCGCAATTCGGCGAACAGGTCCAGCGCAAGGCTGATCATTTTGAGGTGCTGCTCGGCCTGCTCAAAGTCTTTGCGCACATACCGGACACGGGACCGCACTATGATCTGTTCTGGCGCCAGCGCCTCGAGGGGGCGATCGCCAAGGCAGAAGCGATCCTCGCGGGTGCGCGAGATTCCGGCGCCGTGGGAGGCGCGTCATGACAAAGCAAGCGAAGGCCGAATCGCGCCGCGTCGTTTTCCAGTACCTCGTTCCCGTGCATGTCGAAGTCGAGGACGGGCTGGTATCCCGCGTCACAGTGATCGACGAAACACCTATCGCCGATCCTACCGTCGTAGAGGGCGACGCCACCTATCTGGCAGACGCCTTCGCCGCGGCGAACGACGGCCAGGCCTGGCCCTCCTGGCAATTCGGCTACTGACCATCGCCGCACACTCCTCGGCGCCCCGCTCCTCTGCGGGGCGCCTTTCCTCATGCCGGCCACGGCCGTGACGACGAGAGGGAGAGGACGGCCGGGACGGGTTTGAGCCGGTGCGGTCCAAGAGAGAGCGCCGGCCGGCTCGTCCGTTCCCGCTCTCCCGAGGCTCCCCACATGAACGACCTTTCTTCGATCGCGGCCAGCCAGGCCGCGCCACTATCGCCTGTTTCTCGGCCCAACGCGGCTGACTCGCTCATCGCCGCGGCCCTGCAGCTCCTCCCGCATCTCGAACGCGGCCAGCGGATCGACGCGGCGATCCTGCGCGCCGCCATGGAATCCGCCTTCGGCGCGTCCGATGCCTCCGGCGCCTGGGACTGGAAAACCGCCTACGAATCCTGCGAGGCGGCGACCGTCCTCTTCCTGCGCAAATACGGAAAGGCGCTGTTCCGCAAAGCCGGCTCTCCGGTTTTGCGTCTTTCCGCCCTGGCCAAGATCGCCGGCCTTCTCCCCACCCACACCCGCCGCTCGACCGAGAGCGAGACCTTCCAGCAGTTCTCGACGCCGACCCCGCTGGGCCTGGCGGCCCTGACCGCGGCCGCCATCGGGCCGGCGGATCGCGTGCTTGAGCCGTCGGCCGGCACCGGACTCCTCGCAATCCTGGCCGAGATCGCCGGCGGCGCACTCGTCCTGAACGAGCTGGCCGAGGTCCGGGCGACGCTGCTTTCCTCTCTCTTTCCTGCCGTCACCGTCACGCGCTTCGACGCCGCCCAGATCGACGATCACCTCGATCCGGCCATCGTTCCGAGCGTCGTGCTGATGAACCCGCCCTTTTCGGCGATGGCCAATGTGACGGGCCGTATGGCCGACACTGCCTATCGCCACATCGCCTCGGCCCTCGCGCGCCTCGCCGATGGCGGGCGGCTGGTGGCGATCACCGGCGCTAACTTTTCCCCTGACGCTCCCGCCTGGCGCGACGCCTTTATCCGCTTGCAGGAGCGTGGCCGCATCGTCTTTACGGCAGCGATCGATGGGGCGGTCTATGCCAAGCACGGCACGAGCATCGACACGCGGCTGATCGTCCTCGACAAGGCGCCGGCTGACGATCCGTCCGCCTTGCCGGCGTCACGGGGCATGGCACCCGACGTCGCCACGTTGCTGAGCTGGATCGCCGAGGACATTCCGGCACGGCTGGCCCTCGCGCCCAGCCTCGCCATCCCCGTGTCGGCCGCCGCCGCACCACGTACGGTGCGCGGCTATCTCGCCCCCGCTGCTGGGGCACACCCGGTCAAGCCTTCGGTCGCCGGTCCGGAGGCGGTCGATCTCGCCTACGAGACCATCGACTGGACGCCGCCCGAGGGCGCGCGTCTCAGCGATGCGATCTATGAGGAATACCGGCTCCAATCGATCCGGATTCCCGGAGCCCGCGCCCATCCCACCAAGCTGGTGCAATCCGCCGCCATGTCCTCGGTCGCGCCGCCGAAGCCCAGCTACCGGCCGCGCCTGCCGATCAGTCTCGTCAGCGAGGCCGTCCTGTCCGACGCCCAGCTCGAGACGGTGATCTATGCTGGTGAAGCGCATGGCGACTATCTCGTAGGCGCCTGGACAGTGGACGAGACCTTCGATCTCGTCACCGCCGCGCGCGATGATGCGCCGAACGCCGTGCGCTTTCGCCGGGGCTTCATGCTGGGTGACGGCACTGGCGCCGGCAAAGGCCGCCAGTCGGCCGGCATCATCCTGGACAACTGGCTGAAGGGCCGGCACAAGGCGGTCTGGATCTCCAAGTCCGACAAGCTGCTCGAGGACGCCCAGCGCGACTGGTCGGCGCTCGGCATGGAGCGCCTGCTCATCACGCCACTCTCGCGCTTCCCCCAAGGTAAGCCGATCCGGCTCGCCGAAGGCATCCTATTTTTAACCTACGCTACGCTGCGGTCCGACGACCGCGGCGAGAAGCTTTCGCGCGTCCGCCAGATCGTTGAATGGTTAGGCTCCGACTTCGACGGAGT
>JAJZZR010000162.1 GCA_021797465.1 Pseudomonadota bacterium
GATCGGGCGGATTGGCGAGAATGACGTCATACCCCTCCAGCGGCAGGCCGCGCTCGGCCTTTGCCTGCCGGTCGGAGCTGGTGGTCAGCACGTTGCGCTTGAGAATCCGCACATCCGGCAGGCCGCGGAGAGCAAGATTCATACTGGCGAGGCTGACCATTTTCGGATCGACGTCGTTGCCATAAAACGTCTGGGTCTGGAGCGTGCGCCACTGCGCCTGGTTGAGCCGGTCGCCATAGCCGCGCTCGAAGGTCTTGCCCTCCAGCTCGGCAACTTCCCTGCCATTGGCGGATGAATTCGCGAGGCGGATATGCTCGTAGGCCGCGACCAGAAAGCCCGCGGTGCCGGCGGCGGGGTCATAGACGGTTTCGCCGATTTTGGGATCGACCAGGTCGACGATGGCGCGGATGATGTGGCGGGGCGTGCGGAACTGGCCAAGCTCGCCGGCCTGCTTGATCTGACGGAGCACATGCTCGAACAGGTCGCCTTTGGTGTCCGGGTCGGCCTCTTCAAGCCGCAATTCGTTCACCAGCGTCACGACCTGGGTCAGCACTGTCGGCTCGTCGATCGCAAGACGCGCCTGGGCCATGAAGCTCATGCCATAGGCATCGCCGATGCCGGCGAAGAAGGGGAACACTTCGTCGCGGACGAAGTTGACCAGTTGCTCGCCCGACATGGCATTGGCCCAGGACGACCAGCGGATCCGGTCGCGCGGAATGGTCTCGACGCCTTTGGCCGGGGCGTTGAGCGGGTTACGCAGCGCCCAGTCGCCGGCGAACAGCGAGGTGTAGTCACGGCCTGTCGCCCTGGCTTGCCGGAGGTTTGCCGCGTCGATCCCCTCGATCATGTAGAAGAAGAACAGGAAGCTGAGCTGTTCGGCGTTTGAGAGCGGGTCGGGGTAGCCGCCGCCATAGAGATAGTCGCGGATCTGGTCGACCTTGCGGCGCATATCGGGGGTGAAGGGCATGGGCAGCCTTTACTCGTTGGGCGGGGTCCTGCGGGCGGGGGCGGGGTCTGGCGCGTCCGTTCCGCCCTGACCGAATACGGCGCTGTTCATCGCGGTCAAGACGTCCTCGAGTTTTGCCTCTCCGCCGAAAACCGCGCGGGCGCGCTCGAAACCGCCATTCATGGAAAGGGGCGGCTGGTCGAATCGCCAGGAGTCGAACGAAGTCAGTTCGGCGGCGTTGGCAATGATCTGTTCCTTGACCAGATGCAGCAGCCGCAACTGGTCGGCGTTGAACTGCTTCGTCTCGAGCCAGGTTTCGAATGCCGCACCAAGAGCCTCGGCATGCGCCTCCTCGGCGTCCATGAAGGCGCGGCCGGTTTCATCGACGGTCACCCATTCGCGGGTGCCGGGGTCGATTTCGTCGTGAACGTCGAGCGTGAGCAGCCGGCGGGGGCGGGAAGGGGGCTTGTCGGTCGCCCGCACGGTGACAATGCCGCCCTCGTTCGCCGTTTCATCGTCGTTGTGGCGGAGCGTGACGCCGGTGAAATCCCACATGGTGAAGCGCTTCTTGTCCGGCGCCAGACGGGTGCCGCGGCCGCGCATCTGCCGGTAGAGGATCGCGCTGTGCGTGAACCGGGCCATGACCAGATTCCGGACTTCCGGGCAGTCGAACCCCGTATCGAGCATGTTCACGCTGACCAGGATCTGGGGATACTCCTCTTTCTTGAAGCGCTTGATCTTGGCGGGGCCATCGATCGTGTCGTCGGGTCCGGTTCCGGAAACGACAAAATCGGCATAGCGGATGGAGGGCGAGGGCTTCTTGTCGGCAAAGGCGGCATCGAACATGCGGGCGAGTGTTTCGGCATGGTGCTTGGTGACCGCGAATACGATGGTCTTGCCCGGTTCGGGTGCGCGGCGGATGCCGTTTGGCCCGGTATAGCCGTTTTCCAGCACGTCCCGGAATTCACCGACCATGGCACGATTGCGTTCCGGAATGGTGAATTTGCGTTCCAGCACTGTGGGGTCGACCGTCAGGGGATCTTGTGTGCCGAACAGCCTGTCGAGCTCGGTCCTCGTGTTCTCGTCGAGAGCATCCCAGTCGATTTCGTCCCGCGAGACGGTGAATCCCTCGGTCGCCGCGGTTCGGGCGGTCATGGCCCGGTAGATTTCATAGGGCGTGAGGTGACCATCGGCGATCGCTTCAGCCATGGTGTAGCTATAGGTCGGCCGGGACACCTCGAAGAACCGCAATGTATCGCGGATTGAAACCCGGTCCTCGTCGTCGAGATCCGGCTCATCCTGCATGATGCAGGGTGTGGCCGTGAGGCCGACCTTCACCCCGTCAAAATGGTCGAGGGCGCGGCGCCATTTGCCGTAGATGCTGCGGTGGCATTCATCGATGATGATCAGGTCGAAATAGCCGGCAGAGTATTTTTCGTATTCGTTCACCAGCGTTTGCAGGGTCACGATGGTGACGCGTTTCTCATCCTGAAACCGGCGCCCCGTCTGCGGCACACGGTAGCAGGGCAGGTGCGGCAGGTGTTCGGCGAATGCGTCCTCAGCCTGGATGGCGAGTGTCTTGCGGTCGACCACGAAAAGGGCGCGGGTAGCCCAACTGGCCTCAAACATGCGCTTGATGAAGGCCGCCGCCATGCGGGTCTTGCCCGTGCCGGTGGCCATCTCAACCAGCATCTTGCGTCGGCCCTGCACGATCTCGCGGCTGAGCGTGTCGATACAGGCGATCTGGTAGAGCCGTCCGCCGCCTCCTGCGATGCGGGTATCGATCGGGATATCGAGGGGATTCCGGCGGATATCCCGCGCCGCCTTGCGTCGGGCGAGGTCGTCCTGACTGAAGACCGTCTTCACTGGCCGGAAATGCGCGTCCTGGTCCTTGTCGCAGAACCA
The DNA here is from genome assembly GCA_021797465.1 of Pseudomonadota bacterium. Lineage (GTDB taxonomy): Bacteria > Pseudomonadota > Gammaproteobacteria > Steroidobacterales > Steroidobacteraceae > 13-2-20CM-66-19. The sequence goes on from JAJZZR010000162.1 coordinate 2,852, forward strand.
GATTTCCTCGCCGTTGGAGAGGAAAATGAACGGGATGCCGAGTTCGTCGGCGTAGCGGCGGCCCTGCGCTTCGCCATTGGTGAGATCGACGCTGGTCTTCTTGGCCTCAAGGACTGCCAATGCCCGGCCCTGCCGGTCGAACAGGACATAATCTGCACGGCCGCCGCCGCTCAGCGAATATTCGAACCGGATGCTCTGTCCGTCGGTCAGGCGCCAGCCGGCGTCACGCAGCAGTTCGTCAATCTTGACCCGGGCGAAGGCCTCGGTCGTCATTGCACTGGAAGGACTGGTAAGGGGGAATTCGAACCGGCAGACAATATCGTGTCGTCCCTGAATGCATTCTCGATTATGACGCAAGGCTACGACAGGAATGCGGTCGTGACCAGCCGCGCGTGAACGCGTCGTGCCGCTTCATTTTGCAATTGATTGCAAGCTCGCCGCCTCACTTTGCGACGCCGGCTCGATCACGGATGCGTGAGCTTCAAGGATTCCCTTTACGGCTGCCAGCAGCGATGCCGGCGGGCAGCGCGCCACAGAGCCTGCCGGCGATACGCCATCGCGCGTCCGACGTGAAACCGAAATATAGAGGCTTCCCCCCTCTTCACATCCGCAGTTTACGACAGTAGTTTACCATAAAGGTAAAAGATGCCGGCATCAGGGCGACTCACCTTGCTGAGCATATCCGGGAAGGAAGCGACAATGACCAAGCATGCCGTCATCGCCGGGGCTGAGGCATTTGCGTTCAACGGCAGCGACGTCGGCATTCTGGTGTGCCACGGGTTCACCGGTAGTCCATTCAGCATGCGGCCGCTTGGTGAGGCGTATCATCGCAGTGGTTACACCATAGCCGGTCCTCGCCTTGCCGGGCACGGCACCTCACCCGAGGACATGGCGGCAAGCCGGGCCCAGGACTGGATCGGTTCGGTTGAAGCGGCACTCGACGATCTTCGCGCGCGCTGCAAAACGATTTTCATGACCGGCCTTTCCATGGGCGGCACGCTTACCCTCTATATGGCAGCGCGACATCCTGAGGCATTTGCCGGAATCATCCCGATCAACGCTGTGGTGCGTCTCGATTCGCCCGACATGGCAGCTCTTGCCTTCGACAAGGGCGCGCCTACGATGGTCCCGGGCATCGGGTCGGACATCAAGAAGCCCGGCGTCGATGAGTTGGCCTACCCAGCAATTCCGGTAGCGTGTTTCGCGGAATTGCATGCGCTGGTGAGCGTGACGCATGCGTTGCTGCCTCGCATTGTTGCGCCAACGCTAATACTAACCTCGCGCGAAGACCACGTGGTGCCCCCGCTCAATGCCGGCCTGATTGCTGGCGCTATCGGCTCGGCGCGGATCGAGCAGTTATCGCTGCCAGACTCCTATCATGTCGCAACGCTCGATAACGATCAGGACCGGATCATCGCGGAAACGTTACGCTTCGTTCGCTCGATCGTCGGCTAGACGACGCTCGCAGCGTGATCGAGAGTAGATAAATCAAGAATGATCAAAGGAACGACCAGATGACGACACGCAGCGGTACTGGCAGGCGGTTTATCGAGGCGGCACTCGGTATACTGGCCATGGTTGCCGCTGGCGCAACCGCGAATGCGTCCCCCAAGACCGTGACGATCGGTGCGATCCTTCCTCTGTCCGGCCTGTTCTCGACCCTCGGCCCGCCCGAGCGAGATGCGATGCAAATGTCGATCCACAAAATCAACAAAGCAGGCGGTTTCACGGTCGATGGCAAACGATATCTGCTGAAACTGAAAGCTCTCGACGACGAGTCGAATGCGGCAACAGTCGGAATCTCCGACTATCGTAAGCTCGTCGCCGTCGACCGCGTACCGGTCCTGATCATGACGGACAGTACCCGGGCCTACGCATCGATGCTACGGCGTGATCCGGTCGCTGCGCTCAATATTCTCGACAGTACCTATCCGAGCATACTCGACGTTAACAAACACGTCTTTCTGCTCCGATCCGACACGCCAGCTTATGTGCCGGGAGCAGTCTGGTATCTCAAGAACGTTCTGCACAAGAATCGGATCGGCTTCATCGGTTCGGCCGCCGATCCCTACTCGACTGGCATCGAAACCTGGGTCAAGAAGGCGGCGCACGCTTACGGTGTGAAGATCGTCTCAGATGTGAACTATCCGGCGGGTACGACAGATTTCTCGCCATTTATCCAGAAGACCATGGCGGCCAAGCCTGACGCGATATTCCTCGGCGGCGTTACGCAGGAGGTTCTGCCGGTGGCCAAGCAACTCTATCAGATGGGAATCCGCAATCTGCCGGTCGTCCATGATTCCGGAGCGACGCCTACGCAGGCGAAACAAATCATCGGCGATACACTCTATAACAAGGTGATGGCGAATAACTACGATTTCGCCGGCACGCTGCCACAGACATCGACAGATCCGCGGACCCAGACATTCTTCAAGGCATTCAAGGCAGATTACGCGGAATATCCCGATGACCTGACGATGTGGGCCTATGACGCTCCCTACGTCATCATCGGCGCGATGCAAAAGGCAGGCAGCGTGAGTAATCGCAACAAGATCTACGAGGCGATGCTCGCCATGAAAGTTCCGCCGAAGACAATCAGCGGGTGGATTCCAACCGCCTCCGGTCGGCTCTTTCACGGCCGCGATGCCAAGACTCTCTCTGAGGGGACTAGGTGGTGCACCGCGACCAAGACGATCGCACCGGCTTTCCTGTACTTCCTCAAAGGGTTCAAGCTGACCCATAAGGACGTCGTGACGAATGGCTGTGCGGCGCACTGACGCATGCTGCTCCAGGGCCTGGCGAACGGACTCGTAATCGGTGCGCTGTTCGCCTTGTTGGGGGTGGGGTTGACCATCGTCTATGGCGTGATGGACATCCCCAATTTCGCTCAGGCCGGGGTGATCACGCTCGGTGCGTATATCATGCTGAGCCTCAATCAGGGGCTGGGGTTGAATTTCTGGCTTGCTGTCGTGATCGGCATCATCGCGACAGGCGTCATCTCGGTCCTGACAGAGCGGGTCGCTTACCGCTTTGTCAGGACGCGACCGATGGCAGCGCCCGTGGTTGCTCTTGGTCTGCTCCTCGTGCTGGACAACAGCGCCTTGGAACTGTGGGGCGGCGCGCATGTTTCGCTTTCGCCTCCTTATAGCGCGACGACCCTGCGTATTGGATCGGTCGTGGTGCCGGGAGTGGGCATTGCAGTGATCGCGCTGGCGGCACTCTCTCTCGTGGCGCTATATCTTTTGCTGCAAAGAACGAAGATCGGTCGGGCAATCCGTGCGGTCTCGCAGAACCCCGAGGCTGCCGCGATCCTTGGCATTGATCTGGAACAGCAATACATCACGGCCTTCTTCATTTCGGGAATTCTCGCTGGCATTACCGCGCTAGCCTATGCGCCCACCTATGCCGTGTTTCCCTATATGGCCGATACGATCATCCTAAACGGCTTCGTCGTCGTGATCCTTGGCGGACTCGGCAGCGTTTCGGGCGCCGTCACCGCCGGTCTCCTGCTCGGCTTTGTGGAGAGTTTCAGCGCGCTCTATGTCTCGGCAGCTTATCAGACGATGTTTGGCTTTGCCGTGCTGCTGCTCATAATCGTGGTGCGCCCGTCGGGTCTCTTCGCGACGCGCTCCCGGCGTGTCGCTTAGAATGTCGCCCAGCATCCGGGCCGTTTGGAGCCCCTATCTCGGCCTTGCGCTACTCACGGTGCTTCTGTTCACCGCATTGCAGGCATTCAATGCCTTTTATGGCGGTATCCTCGCGTCGATCCTGATCTGGACGGTGGCGACTTCCGGCCTCAACGTCGTTGCTGGATTGGGTGGCTATCCAAGTCTGATGCAGGGCGGCTTCTACGGGCTTGGTGCCTATGCGTCGACCCTCGCGCTGACCCACCATCTGCCTTTTGCCGTGGCGATCCTTGCGGCGATTGCCGTCGCCGCAGCGGCGGGGCTGGTAGTCGGGGTCGTGTTCTCGCGCACGCGCGGCCAGTATTTTGCGATCGGTACGTTGTTCTTCGGTGTTGTCATCGCGCTTGGCCTAACAAACGCGCAAGGATTGACGGGTGGTGCGCTCGGCCTCAGCGTGACCTTTGCCTTGCCGGGCAACACAGCCTTGAATGCATTGATCGCAGCGTCTGCGGGGGCGGCGATGATCCTCCTACAGTTTCTTAGCCGCCGCCGCATCGGCCTGCGGCTGGCAACGGTTCGAGAGGATGAGGATTTAGCGGAACATTTAGGTGTGCCGACAGCGCGTACAAAGCTCATCGGCTTCCTCATCTCCGCCGCGATAGGCGGCTATGCCGGCGTCCTGATCGCCCAATATAACGGCGCGATATCTCCCGATCTGTTCAACTTTACCGTTGGCTTCGTGATGTTCGTCGCCCTGAGCGTCGGCGGACCGGGGCGCGTTCTAGGACCGCTTCTCGGGAGTGCGCTGATCGTGGGTATTCCAGACCTTCTCAACCTGTCGTCCGGCATCGGCCTGCTATTGGTCGGCCTTATCTTCATCGCCATAATCATCGCCGTACCAGATGGCATGATGGGCCTGTTCGACCGGCTGGCCAGCACGATTGGTTGGCGTGCATGAACGTTTTGCTCGAGGCGGAGGAAGTGTCCAAGCGCTTCGGCGGTGTGCGCGCCGTCGACGGCATGAGCTTGCGCGTGCCGGAAGGGACTATCCTTGGCATCATTGGGCCTAATGGTTCGGGCAAGACGACCTTTCTCGGCTTGCTCAGCGGAACGTTTAGGCCGAGCTCAGGTCGGATCAGCCTCAAGGGCCGTCGTATCGATGGTATTGCCGCGCATCGCACGGTGGAACTGGGCATTGCCCGTACGTTTCAGACCACGCGTCTGTTCCCGCGTTGGAACTTGCGGCAGAATCTCGACGTCGCCGCGCAGGCGACGGCCGCGAAGGGATCGATCGGCCCTACGCTGGCACCGCTGGCGCTCACGGGGCTCGATCATCGGGCAGAAACGATCTGTGGCGGGCTGTCGAATGCCGAGCAACGCCTCGCGATGATCGCTGTTGCGCTCGCGACGCGGCCGCAATTGCTGTTGCTCGACGAACCGGCGGTCGGCATGTCGCCATCCGAGGCTGGTGAACTCGGCCGGGTGATCCGCCGCATTCGCGACGAAGCCGGGATCACCGTGATGATCGTCGAGCACAACATGCATCTGATGATGGGACTGGCCGACCGGATCGTTGCCATGAATGCGGGCCGCCTCCTCGCTGAAGGAACGCCCGAGGACATCAGGCAGCACCCGGATGTCATCTCCGCGTATCTGGGAGGCTGAGATGGCGTTGCTCGAGGTCGAGAACATCTCGGTAACGTTCGGCGGCGTGCCGGCGCTCCGCAATGTCTCTCTCGCCGTCGCGGAGCACGAGGCGGTGGCGGTACTCGGGGCAAACGGCGCCGGGAAGACGACCCTCTTGCGCGCCGTCATGGGCCGCGTTCCGCTTGCGAGCGGGCGCATCATCCTGGACGGCACAGCGATCGAGGCGCTGCGGACCAGGTTGCGCGTCGCATCGGGGCTCTCACTTTGTCCCGAAGGCCGCCAGGTCTTCCCGTCCATGAGCGTCCAGGACAATCTCCTGCTGGGCGCCTATCTCGCACCAGGCGCCGAAGCCGCACGCAGGCTTGATGCCATTTACGAAAAGCTGCCCGTGCTGCGCGCGCGACGTCGTGAGCTTGCCGGCAGCTTCAGCGGTGGCGAGCAGCAACTCGTTGCGGTTGGCCGTGCCCTGATGGCGAGGCCGCGCGTCCTGTTGATGGACGAACCTTCGAGCGGCCTCTCGCCTGTCGCGATTACGACGATCAGGACTATTCTTCGGGATGTCGCGGATTCGGGTACAGCGATCCTGCTTGTCGAGCAGAATGTGCAACTCGCCGTAACGCTGACGGAACGGTGCTATGTCCTCAATCGCGGTGTCGTCGATGCCGCAGGCTCGACTGCCGAACTCACGCAGGATCCCGTTCTTGCCGATACCTATCTGGGCGGGCGCGCCACCGGCTGACCGAGAGCCGGCTTCTCGCATAGAT
>JAJZZR010000353.1 GCA_021797465.1 Pseudomonadota bacterium
CCGGTGAGAAACGAGGTGAGCGCGATCGAGAGCAGCAGCCCCGCCACCGCCGGGCGCCGTTGCGGCAGCGCCGTATGGTACATGGCGAGGCACGCCGCCGGCAGACCGAACATCATCACCGGGAAGAAGCCGGACATGAAGCTTCCGGCGGTCGGATCGCCGGCGAAGAAGCGATTCATGTCCCCGGTGACACCGTGGTAATTGCCGACGATGAACCACGCGAAGCTGTTGAGGATGTTGTGCAGCCCGGTGACGATGAGCAGGCGGTTCAGCACGCCGTAGATGAACAGCCCCCACGGTCCCGCCGCCAGCACGGTGCGGCTGAGCGTGGCCATGCCGCTCTCCAGATGCGGCAGCTCCAGACCCAACAGGATGGCCAGCGGCAGCGCCGCAAAGCCGGTCAGGATTGGCACGAAGCGCCGCCCGCCGAAGAACGCCAGGTAGCTCGGCAGCCTGATGCGATGAAAGCGGTTGTAGAGCGCCCCGCCCATCAACCCCGAGATGATCCCCACCGGAACGGTGAGCTGTTGCAGCTCCTGGTCCGCGGATGCCGCCGCCACGAGCGCCTGCGCGTGCGCGGGCACCCCAGCGAGCACGGACGCCGGCGCCGTCAGGAACACCGCCGCGCCCTTGAGGGTCACGAGGTAGCCCACCACGGCCGCCAGTCCGGCGGCCCCATGGTTGTCGCGGGCGAGACCGATCGCCACGCCGACCGCGAACAGCAGCCCCAGGTTGGAGAATATGGCCTGGCCGGCGTGCGCCATGACCGGGATGTTGAGCAGATCGGGCTGTCCGAGCCGCAGCAGCAGACCGGCCACCGGCAGGACCGCGATGGGCAGCATCAGCGCGCCGCCGAGTTTCTGCAGAGCGTTCAGCAACCGTTTCATCGGATTTCCCCCAGGGACGGTGTTCAGGCGCCAGCCGACGCCGGCTCGCCGGTCGCGGCGGCCGGCGCCGGTGACAGCGCGCGTACCGCATCGGCCGACTCCTGCTCGAGTGCCTCGCGGGCCCGACGTTTGCACTGCTCGAGCGTCAGCTCGCCGATCAAGGCCTTCACGCCCGGAATGGCCGCCGGCACGCACGACAGCTCGCGCACGCCCAGACCGATCAGGATCGGCGCGGCGGCGGGGTCGGACGCCAGTCCACCGCAGACCGCAACGCGCCTGCCACGCCCGTGCGCCGCCTCGGCCGTGCGCGCGATCAGCCGCAACACGGCCGGATGCAGCGCGTCGAGCCGCGCGGCAAGCTGCGGATGCCCGCGGTCCATGGCCAGGGTGTACTGGGTCAGATCGTTGGTGCCGATGGAAAAAAAGTCGGCCTCGCGGGCGAGCACGTCGGCGATCAAAGCCGAGGCCGGCGTCTCGATCATGACCCCGAGCTCGATCGGCGCTGCGCGCCCTACCTGCCGGCTCGCCTCGACGATGCGCGCGCGCACCGCGCGCAATTCCACGACGTCAGTGATCATCGGCAGGAGGATGCGGCACTGCTCCACGGGCTCCACGGCGAGCACGGCGCGCAGCTGCTCATCGAGCAGGTCCACGCGCCAGAGGCTGGTGCGCACGCCGCGCAGCCCGAGCGCTGGATTTTCCTCTTCCGGCAGCGGCAGATAGTCGATCGGCTTGTCGCCGCCGATGTCGAGCGTCCGAATCGTCAACGGTTTGCCGGCAAGCGCCCGGGCGATACGCTGATATTCGTCGCGCTGCTCAGCCTCGCTCGGAGCCTGCCGGCGCTCCAGAAAGAGAAACTCCGTACGCAGCAGCCCGCAACCTTCGGCGCCGTTGCGCATCGCCGCCTCGGCGTCGGCCATCGAGCCGAGATTGGCGAGCACATCGATGCGGGTACCATCGGCCATGCGGCACTCGCGCTGCGCCGCCTGGCGCTCGCGGGCACGCCGTTCGGCATTGCGCGTCATGCGCGCTCGCGCCGCTTCCACGCGCCGCTCGCCGGGATCGACGCACAGCTCACCGGCTTCGGCATCCAAGATGAGCGCGGTGTCCTCGACGATCTCAATCACAGTCGGCCCGAGCGCCACCAGGGCCGGAATGCCCGCGGCGGCCGCCAGGATCGACACGTGCGAGGTCGCCCCGCCGGCCGCGAGGCAGATACCCGCGAGCCGCTCGGCATCGAGGCCCACCAGCTGCGAGGGCAGGAGTTCCTGGGCGATGAGGATGGCCCCCGAAGGCAGCGCCGGAACCGATGGCGCCTGCTCGCCGGCCAGGGCGATTAGGACTTGCCGCTCGAGATCGGTCAGGTCGTCGGCCCGCTCGGCCATGCGCGCATCGTCGAGCGCGCGCAGCGCCTGCACACTCTCGCGGATGGCTGCGCGCCACGCATAGCCCGCGCTCTTGCCCTGCCCGATGCAATGCAGGGCCCGCGATTGCAGGTGCGGATCGGCGAGCAGCGCCAGATGCGCCTCGATGACCTCGGCGGCCGGCTCGACCGCGCCGATTCGCGCCTGCTCCAGTGCCGCGCGCACCAGGACTTGAGCCCGATCGAGCTCCCGCGCTTCATGCTCGAAGCCGGCGCCCGCCTCCTCGAGAGCAATCTCTCGCACGCGTAGTACCGCGGCCCGGCCGATCGCAAACCCCCGGCTCGCCACCACACCTCGCAGCACGGTGCCGGGACGCAAGGGCTCCAGCTGCACACGCGGAGACGACGCCGGGGCAGTCGCCGACGCACTCGAGGGCATACTTGAAACCGTCGCCGGCTCCGCGGCCGAAAGGACCGCCTCGACCGCGTCGAGCGCAGCGGCCGCATCCGGGCCTGCGGCGCGAATTTCCACTTGACCGCCGCCGCGCACCCCCAATGTCATCAGCGCGACTGCGCTGCGCGCATCGGCTTGGCGTCCCCCGACATGCAGGCTGACTTCAGCTCCAAGCCCCTTGATCGCCGCCACCACCTGAGCGGCGGGCCGAGCATGAATACCGTGCTCGAGCGCAACGCGCACAGTGCGGCCGCGCGTCCCGCCCGCTCCTGCTCGCGCCGCGGCGCCATCGGCGGCAGCGCTACCCGGCGTCCACTCCATCAGCACATCGCCCACGGTAACGGCGCAGCTCTGGACGCGGCGCGCCAAGGTACCTTCGCCGCCGACCAGAAGTATCGGAGTCAGCACGCTGCGTGCCCGACGCGCCAGCAGATCCAGATCAAAACGGATCAAAGCATCCCCGGTGCGTACCGGCTGACCGAGCGCAACCAGCGCCTCGAAGCCCTCCCCGCCGAGACCGACGGTGTCGATGCCGAGGTGCATCAGCACCTCGAGCCCCTGAGCCGTGCGCAACGTGATGGCGTGGCGCGTCTCGGGAAGCAACACCACCTCACCCTCGCAGGGCGCATACAGCGTCGAGCCCAGAGGATCGATTGCCACACCGTCGCCGAGCATTCGCCCGGCGAACACCGGATCGGGGACCTCCTCGAGCGGTGTGCTCCAACCCGCCAGCGGCGAGACCAACACCAGCGCACTCATCGGAACGCCCGCGGTCTCAGACCCGAGAGCAGCCCGTGCAGAAGCGAATTGCGGGCATCATCCTCGCCGAGCACCCAGATCATCGCCCCGCGCAGATGCGCCCGGCGGACGAACGCTCCCTTGAGCGCCAGCGACTGGGGGTCATCGTACGTGAAGAATGCGTGCCGGCGTGCGTCATAGAGCCAGGGCGCTTCGGCAGTTGCGCTCCAATAGCGCACCCAGTGCGGGTCGGTGAGCATCCGCGATTCAATAGTCTTCCAGGGCGTCTCCGCCATGATACCGGTGAATCTGGAGTACCGGCCCTCGTACCGGGCGCTCACCCCGGTGAACCCGCGCCCGTAAAAAGCCATGCCGAGCATGATCTTGTCCGCCGGTACTCCGTGGGCCTCGTAGTAGCGAACCGCTCCGGTGAGGTTGTCCCGGGCGCGCTGCGGCTCCGGCGTCGGATCGCGAAAATCGGGCTCCATCGGGGTATTAAAGCCGCTGTAGGGACTGAAGATCGTGTTCATGTCGTAGGTCATGACGTTCAGCCAACTGACGTACGGCACGAGCGCGGCCAGATCGTAGCTGTCATCCACCGAGTACGCTCCGCCCTCCTGCCACGTGCCCGCCGGCGTCGCCACGGTAAGCAGATAGTGCTGGTGCGTGCGCCGTCCGAGCGCATCGAGCTGCTCGCGCAGCTCCCGCACCAGCGCAGTGGCATCCGCTCGGTCCTGAGGGCGCGACGGGATCAATCCGCCGCGGACGGGAAACTCCCAGTCGAGATCGATGCCATTCACGCGCTGCTGCCGGATGAACAGGCGGACGCAGCTGCGCGCGAACTTCGCACGAGAGGCGGCCGTGAGCGCGATATCGGAGTACTGCGGTGCGGTATCCCACCCGCCGATGGACACCAGCAGCTGCAGCCCCGGGTGCAGCCGGCGCAGCCCGCGCAATGCGCGCAGGTCTTGCAACTGCGCCGCCCCGGGCGGGTCGCAGACATTCCCGCTCGTCAGTTCGCCGAGTGAGTAGATGATCGCGTTCAAATCAGCGGCGGGAATATCCGCCACCGGCATGCCGCCGTCGTAGTACGCGGCCACCTGCGGAACCGCCGCACTGACCGGCGCCCCGATTGCCAGCGCGACGAGCACGACTAACCCCGCGAGCCACGGACTCACGCTCGACGGGCTTCTCACAGACCCTGAATTGACTGTCACCGCAACCCCATGGATGTGCAACACCTCGGAACTGTGGCGCGCAAATCGACGGGCCGCAACCTCCGGCGGCGCGCCATCAGTGTGCTGCGCACGCCAGCCACCGTGCCGCGGCCGGCGACCGGCACCCATCCTGGGGCCGGCGCCCGCCAAACCGGGATCATCGCCAACGGGGGAGCGTCCGCGACCATCCCGGCACCGGAACGCGTCCGGTCAGCCATCCTGCCGGCGCCCCATGCGCCGAGTGAGGATTCTCATCCTCCGCCCAACTGCTCCCCCAGGCTAGAACTTATACTGTGCAGTGAGGTAATACTGCCGGCCGTTGTTGTAGATCGCGACCGGCTGCGACAGGTTGTTGCCATACTCCTTGACGAGCGCGTCCGTCAGGTTGCGCGCCGCGACCGTGACGCTCAGGTTGCGCATCAAATTGTAAGTCAGCTGGAGATTCAGAGCGCCCGCGCCGGCCACAAACTCCGACGAAGACTCGCTCACGGCCGCGTAGTAGTGCGAACGGTAGCTATAGTCCACATTGGCGCTGATCGGGCCGTGCTGGTAATACCCGCCGAGGTTATACGTGTACTTCGAGTTGTCGAGCACCGGATGGCCGTCACTGGTGGTGCCGTCCGCCACCATGAAGTTGGTCTGCAAGCCGAAGCCGTACGGCAGCGCCTGATCCCAGGCGAGCACGACGCCCTTGATTTCCGCGTTGATATTGAACGGCGAGGTGATCGTGAAGGTCGCATCTTGCTTCGTCGTCGAGTCGTAGTACACGCCCTGCGCCGAGCCGAAGTCGACGTAGTTCTGCATGTTCATGTCGAACAGCTTGGCCTCCAGCATGGATTCCGGTCCATAGTAGTACTCGAGGTCCGTGCTGAAGACAGTGCCCTTGATCGGCTTCAGGTTCGGGTTTCCGCCCGCGCCGGTGAGGTTGGTGTCGGTGAGCAGAATGGAGCCGCCGAGCGCGCTGTAGTCCGGCAGGGTCACCGTCTCCGCCGCATCGAACCGCGCCACCAGCCGCCGGGTGAGATCGAACTTCAGGTTCGCGCTCGGCAGGGCATTGAAATATTGATGGTCGATTTCCGTGGGCGTGAACGCCCCGAACGCCGAGAAGGTCAGCGGATGCGTGCCACCCTGCAGGTTCGTCAGCACCTCCTCCAGCGTGTTCACGAAGCGCACCCCGATGTTGCCGCTCCAGCGGCGGCCGCCGATGTCGGCCATGAGATAGCCCGCGAAGTCGTTCTCGCGCACGTCATAGGACTGCAGCCAGTAATAGCGGCTCGGCCCGGTGCTGAGATTCGTTGCGTCGAACGCCTCGATGGCGCTCTGCGAGTCCATGAAGATGTTGTTGGCCCAGGCGCCGCCGCCGGGCAGCGTACTCTGGAAGTTGCTCGGATACTCGCCGCCGGAGTAGATCGGCGCGCACTTGGGCGCTCCGCTGAAGCAATTCAGGCCCTGATCCTGGGAGAACATCGTCTCGCGCTCGTGGTGCGCGAACCGCACGCCCATCCTGAGGTCCTTGATCGCCCCGTCATTGATCTTCAGCTTGGCGCCCAACTTTCCGTAGGACTCCTTGTCGATCGTGTGAACGATGTCGTTCCAGGCCCAGCTGACGCCGTAGCCGGCCGGATTGTTGGTCGCGACCCCCGGGAATTGCACCGTCGCCAGACTATTGATGCCGTTCAACTGATAGGAGACGCCGTTACCGCCGGCGTACTCGTACGCCGGTTGACTCGGCTGATTGCCATTACCATAGGTGAACCCGATCTGTCCGTCGAAGGACAGATCGCTGCTGGCGTCCCACCTGGCATCCAGATTGACGAAAGAGCTCGAGTCGGTAGCATCCGGACGCATGATCTGGTCGTACACGATCGAGGCCGGCGCACCGGTTTGACTCGGCCAGGCGCCGGCCACGATGGTGCCGTTACGCACGGTGAGCGAGGTCGGCACATACGTCGGGGAGACGAAATTGCTCCCCCACATCATGAAATTATCGTTGAAATTGGACGCCAGCTGCCGGGCGTAGTAACCGGTCAGATTGAATTCCAGCCTGTGAGTGGGCTTGAACTGGAAGTCGATCAAACCGCCGGAGTTTTCCATGGTCTGCTCGAACAGCACCTGCCCGAGCAGATCCGGATAGAGCGCTCCGGTGGCATTCGGCAGACTCGGGTTGGCATTTTGCCAGGCCGCGGCGGTCGCGGGGGAGACCGCGCTGTAGCCAAGCTCCTCCTGGCCGTCGCGGCGGATGCCGTACTTCTGGTAGAAGACCTGCCCCAATACACCGAACTTGCGACCATGCCAGCTCAGCTGGATGCTGCCCTGCGGGTTGGCCTTGCTCGCCAGATCCCAGTAATTCGCGCCGGCATTGACGAACCCCGAGAAGCCGCTCTTGTAGTCGAACGGCTTCGGCGTGACGACGTTGACCGATCCGGCGGTGCCGCCAGCGATCATGCTGGCATCCTGACTCTCGTAGACCTGCATTTGCGAGATCATCGTGCTTGGAAACAGCGCGAGATTGGTGCTGCGGCCGACGCTCTCGTACATGTCCTCGATGAACCAATCCCCCGTCGAGACGAAGTGTCCATCTATCGTGGTCTGCGTCAGGCTCGCGGGCGCACCGAACAGACTGACACGATCATTGATGGCGAAGCCGCCTTCGCCGGCCACCGAGGATTGGGTATTGACGCCCGGCATGGTCTGCAGGACGTCTGCGATGTTTTGTGCGGGCAACCTGCCGACGTCAGTGGCGGTGACCACTTGTACGGCGTCGGTCGCGGAACGCTGAAGGGCCAGCGACTTTTTGACGGAATATTTGATGCCGGTGACGACGACCTCTTGGAGAGTCGGCGCCGCACCGTTGTCCGCCATGCTCTGGCTGTTGGCTGCTCCGGGACCCTGCTGCGCGAATGCGTTCGCTCCAAACAGCGCCACCGCGACCGCAGTGCTGATTAGTGTAGGTTTCGCGATTCTCATAAAATCTTCTCACCCCGATGATGTTGTCGTTTATCGAGAACGCCCATGCCGTGAGCCGCGTCAGCGCCGAACGATCCGGCTACTCTGTGTCCGTCCAACGCGGCAACCCTGCGGTCGCGCGCGGGCCATGTCGTCATTTGCAGCCCAACTTTATTCAGCGTATATGTTGCGTAGATACCACATTGGAACCATGACAAGGCCAGTGTAATACCAATAATTTTAAAAATCCATACCATACTCAGACCATTATACTAGGGTGAAGAAGTAACTCATGGAAACAATAGGTTAGCGCAATGCCGGAAAATATTTATCTTGAAATGGTATTGTACTGGTATTATCTGTCGAATCTCAAAGAGACTTCGGGAGCACGCCGTTGACGATGTCGCACACGCTGGGAAAACTCGATGAGGAGAGCCCGTTACCTCTGTACCAGCAGCTGCAAAGAGCGCTGCGCCACGCCATCGAGTCGCGCCAGATCGGCCCCGACGATGCGCTCCCCCCCGAGCGCGAGATTGCCGACGATCTGCACGTCTCGCGCATTACCGTGCGCAAGGCGATCGACGGGCTGGTCGGCGAGGGTCTGCTGGTCCGCCGGCAAGGTGCCGGAACCTACGTCTGCGCGCGCGTGGAGAAAAACTTCTCCAAGCTCACCTCTTTCTCCGAAGACATGCGGGCACGCGGCCGCACGCCCCGCAGCGTCTGGCTGCGCAAGTCCGAGGGCAGCGTGACACCGGAGGAAGCGCTCACGCTGCGCTCCAGTCCCGGGACACCGGTCTTCCGGTTCCAACGTATCCGTTTCGCGGACGATGCGCCCATGTGCGTCGAGTACGCGACGGTGCTCGCCTCCTGCCTGCCGTCGATCGAAGCCGTGGAAACCTCGCTGTACGAAGCACTGGAGCGCGCGGGCAACCGCCCAGTGCGCGCCCTGCAGCGGCTGCGTGCGATACTGTTCACCGCCGAGCAGGCCAAGCTCCTGCAGATTCACGAGCGCGACGCGGGACTTCTGGTCGAGCGGGTCGGTTTTCTCAAGGACGGCCAAGCGATGGAGTTCACGCAATCCTACTTTCGCGGCGACATTTACGATTTCGTAGCGGAACTGAGCGATCTATGAGCCCGCGCCCAACCGAGTCGACCACCCGGATGCACCGCGAGGCCGCGCAGGCCGCCCAGGTGGTCCGCGACCAGCTCTTCGCCAATGCGGAGCTCATGGAGCGCCTGGGCGAGCGCCTGCGTGTGCTCGCCCCGCCGGTTGTG
>JAJZZR010000203.1 GCA_021797465.1 Pseudomonadota bacterium
GCAGCTGGTGGTGGTCACGCTGTTCTTTCCGGAGACCCGGCAGGTGCGGCTGGAAGACATGGGGAGCGTCCTTGAACGCCCGTGAGGTGCGCCGGCGCGGCGGCCGCGTGCTGCCGTGGCTGCTGTGCACAGCGGTGCTGGGCATGGGCCTCGCGGCCGGACCGCCTCAGGCGGCGGCGCATGCCCCGCGTCTGTCCGGCTACAACCAGATCTACCGGCCACAGGTGCATTTCTCCGCCCGACGCCACTGGATGAACGATCCGAACGGCCTGGTGTACTACGACGGCTGGTATCAAATGTTCTTCCAGTACAACCCGTACGGGCGACGTTGGGGCAACATGAGCTGGGGACACGCGCGCAGCCGCGATCTGCTGCACTGGCAGCAGTTGCCGGTGGCGATCCCCGAGAGTCGGCGGTTCATGATCTTCTCCGGCAGCGCGGTGGTCGATTGGCATGACACCAGCGGTTTCGGTGTGCACGGGCGGCCCCCGCTGGTGGCAATCTACACGGCCCAGCCGCGCGCGCACCGCGGTCCGCAGACCGAGAACCTCGCCTACAGCACCGACGGCGGACGGCAGTGGAGAAAATACCCCGGCAATCCGGTACTCAATATCGGCCTGCGCAATTTCCGCGATCCGAAGGTGCTCTGGTATGCCCCACGGCACGAGTGGGTCATGGTGGTCTCGCGGGCCGCGCAGCGGCGCATCTCGTTCTACGTATCCGCCAACCTCAAGACCTGGCGATACACGGGTAACTTCGGACCCGCGGGCGATACGCGCGGGGTGTGGGAGTGCCCGGATCTGTTTGCGTTGCCGGTCGCGAACCGTCCGGGCGAGACCCGCTGGGTGCTGAAGGTGGATGTGCAACAGCAGGGGCCGGATACCGGCGGCGGCGGACAGGTGTTCATCGGCCGGTTCAACGGCCGTACGTTCCGCGCCTCGAGCCTGCATCCGCAGTCCCTGGATCTCGGAGAGGATTATTACGCGAGCGCCTCCTGGTCTGACCTGCCGGCCGACGGGCCACCGGTGATTACGCTCGGCTGGATGGACAACTGGCTGTACGCGCAGCGCACCCCGACGGCGCCGTGGTGTGGCGTGATGGCGTTCCCGCGACGTCTGTCACTGCGCTGGCAGAACGGTGCGTATCATCTGCTGCAGCGGCCCATTGCCGCGCTTGCCCGGTTGCGCGCCGCGCCGCACCGCTTCGGTGCGTTCACCGCGGCGCGCGGCCGCACGCTGCTCACGGTGCCTGCGCGGGGTCGGGCACACGAGATCCGCGCTCGCATTCGGGTCGCACGGCGTGGGCAGTTCGCGTTCACCATCGGCTCGAGCGATGGGCGCCGCGTCACGCTCGCTTACCATGGCGCAAGCGGCAGGTTCTCGGTCGAGCGCACCGGGCGGTATCGATTTTCCAAAGCGTTTGATTCACGGCAGTCCGCATCTCTGGCTGACACTCGGGGCACCGTTGAGCTCGATTTGATCGTCGACCGCTCGTCCGTGGAGGCGTTCGTGGATCACGGCGAGCTTACTGTCGCGGAGCGCATGTTCCCGCGCGGCGGCGCCTATACGGTCAGAGTGCGCGCGCATCGGGCGCGCTTCGTGCAGACGACCCTCTGGGCGTTGCATTCAATCTGGCGCCGACCCTGATCGGTTCGGCCGGGGCGCGGACTGCGGCTGTGCGAAGGGAGGGCGGCGCAGCCGGCTCCGCCACAATTCCAGAGCGCCGCGTCGATCCTTGCGAATGACCGGAAGTTTTGTGCCGTTGTCCGTGTTGGAGTGTATTTCCGAGCTGAGGAGTGCTTCAGCCGAGTTCGGCCGGGGAGAGTCCGCCGGAGTTCTCGCGCGGATCGGCGAATTGGCGCGCAAGAGCCAAGTCGTGAAAATGGGCGGGAAATGCAAGTGGACGAACTAAGCGCCGAGGATGGACTGGGGCTCCCGGGAGTGCCGAAGGCGGTCAGCAACCCTGCCGGCGTGCGGCGCATTGCGCTGTTGCTGGAAGCCGCGCTCCCGGTGCGGCGGGGACTGCGCGAGATACGCGATTCCTGGGGCAAGCCTGGCGGCAAGGATCGTTGGCTCGACGATCCCTGACCCAAGATGGCGACGCCTCCCGGTATGTCGATGAGAAGACCTGGATCAACCTGGAATTTCCGCGACTCTTTGGCGTTCTTGACCCGACGATCACTCGTCTGGGCAGCCAGTGCCTGTTCGAAAAACTTGGCACGTATGCGGATGACGCGTCGCAGACAGAGGTCGCTCGCGACGCGAAGGTGTCGCGCTCGGGCCGCTCGATAGGATATCTGAGGGGGTGGAGGGCGGTATTGGTACTTTCCGTCGTCCTGCGGATCGGTACACGTACGGATGCCGGCCGTGCCAAGACGGGTCGAAAATGATTCCCGAGCCTCGAACATCGAGGCCGGGAGGAAACGCCATGCGGTGTACCGATCCATCCAGTCGTCGCCCACCCCCCCTTGGGCGCGCGGATTCGGTAATCGCGATCGTTCTGTTGCTCTCGACGCTGCTCGGGATGAGCGGCTGCGAGACGCTGCACACCGGCAGCGACTACGATCGGACGGCGGACTTTTCCTCCTATCACACGTTCACGTGGTTGGCGCGGACACACTACGGCGCCGGCAATCCGCTCATCGTCGGGCAGGCGCGCGCGGCCATCCTGAGCGCGCTCGAGGCGAAGGGCTATCGATATGTGCGCACGCTGAACGCCGCGGACTTCGCGGTGGACTTCACCATCGGCGCGCATCAGCGTCTGAGCGTGCGGGTCTATCCCGAACCGTTTGCGGGTCCGTGGTCATGGTATGGGCCGGGCTGGTGGGGGTATCCGTATTGGGGCATTGGCGTCGGCGTGGCGCAATACCGCGAAGGCACGCTGTCGATCGACATGTTCGATGCGCGGACGCATCGGCCCGTCTGGCACGGTTGGGCGAGGAAGCCGCTTTCGGGCGCTGACCGCGAGCATCCGCGGGAATCCATTCGGACCGCCGTCGTCGCGGTGCTGGCGAAGTTTCCGCCGCCGTGATACCGGTGTCGCCAGCGGATCGAGCGATAGCCGCGGGTTCGATGCGGACACCGGTGGTGCCCGCCGCGGGCGGCGAGTTGCCGCAGTCCCTGGCCGGTTTGCTGAGCCCGCGGGCCTATCCCCATCCGGTCGACGTCGTGAGTCTGCTGCAGACGCCGATCTCCTGGGTGCTGCTGGCCGGGGCATTCGCCTACAAGATCAAGCGTCCCGTGCGGTATCCGTTCCTCGATCAGCGCTCGTTGGAGCGGCGGCGATGGCTGTGTCAGGAGGAACTGCGGCTCAATCGCCGTTTCGCGCCGGACCTCTATTTGGCGGTTTGCCGGATCGTGGCACAGGACGGTGGGGCAGTCATGCGGACCGAGACCGCCGACGGCGACAGGGTTCTCGAGCACGCGGTGCGCATGCTGCGGTTCGATTCGGCGGACCGCCTCGATCGGATGCTCGCCGGCGGGCGGATCGAGCCGGCGGCGCTCGAGGACTTCGGCCGGCGGCTTGCGGATACCCACGCGGCGCTGCCGGTGGTCACCGACGATGCGCCGTGGGGCCGACCGGGGAATATCAGCGAGCTGCTGCTGCGCAATCTGCAGGAGTGCGCCGAGGCTTCGACGGTATTCAACGCGCGGGAGTCCGTGGCGGCGCTGCGCAAGCCGCTCGCGCGACGGGTGCTGCAGGCGTGGCCGTGGATGGCCATTCGCCGCACCACCGGCCGCGTGCGCGAATGTCACGCCGATCTGCACAGCCGCAACATCGCGCGGTGGGGCGAGCGATTGCTCGCCTTCGATTGCCTGGAGTACGAACCGGCGTTCCGGTGGATCGACGTCGCCGATGAGATCGCCTTTCTCTCGAGTGATCTCAGCGCGCGCCGCTTCGGCGCGTTCGCCCATGCGTTCCGCGGCGCGTACCTCGAGCGCAGCGGCGATTATCACGCCTGCCGTGTGCTCAAGATGTACGAGGCGCACCGCGCTCTGGTCCGGGCCAAGGTCGCGGCGCTCGCGGCTGCGGCGGGGGCGGCGCGCGAGCCGCTGCGCAAGGAGCACGAACAGTTGGTGGCACATGCCGCCCGGGCAGTGTCCGAGGCGCAGCCGCGGCTGGTGCTGATGAGCGGCCTGTCCGGGTCAGGAAAAACCTGGTTGGCGCGGCGTATCGCGGCGCGGCTCGAGGCGGTGCACTTGCGATCGGACATCGAGCGAAAGCGGCGCGCCGGCCTCACGGCGCTCGAGTCATCGGGCTGCGCGCTCGCTGAAGGGATGTACTCGAGTGAGGCGGGTGCGCTGGTGCGCGAGGACATGGCGCGCGCCGCCGGCGACGCTCTGGCGGGCGGCTTTACGGTAATTGTCGATGCGACGCTTTTGCGGCGCGAGGAACGCCGCCGGTTCATCGAGCTTGGCGCGCAGCTGGGGATCCGTCCGTACGTGGTGTGTTGTCAGGCGCCGCTGCCGGTATTGCGAGCGCGCCTGCAGGCGCGCGCCGCGGCCGGATTGGACCCCTCCGAGGCGGATGCATCGGTGTTGGAGTGGCAGCGGCGGCGCGCCGAGCCGGTGAGCGCCGATGAGCCGTTGGATGCGATGGTCGTGGACGCGGATGACCCTTGCGTCATCGATAACGTGCTCGAACATATCCAGGCGTGCGGGCGTGGCGGGTTTCAGAATCGTCCGTTCTGAAAATCCTCGAACGCCTGCATCAGCTCCTCGCGTGTGTTCATGACGAAAGGACCGTACTTGGCCACTGGCTCGCGCAGCGGCCGGCCGGCCACCAGAATGGCGCGGGCCGGGGAGTCGCCTCGACCCTCCAGCCGGATCGCGCCGCCGTCGGTGAGCACCGCGAGTTCGTGAGTGCGGGTGGTGGCGGCCGCGTCGCCCTCGCCGATACGAGCCTCGCCTTCATACACGTACACGAAGGCGGCATGGCCGGCGGGCAGCGCATGCGAGAAGCCCTGGCCGGGCGACAGCTTGATATCGAGATACGTCGGATCGGTGGCCGGTTGGGCGATCGGACCGGTCAGACCCTCGACCCTACCGGCGATCACCTTCACGCGCACGCCCTGTGAGTCGACCTGGGGGATGTCCTGGGCGGGGAATTCCTGGTACTTCGGTGCGGTCATCTTCTCGCGTGCAGGCAGGTTGATCCACAGCTGGAATCCGCGCATGCGTCCGGATTGCTGCTCCGGCATCTCCGAGTGCACGATGCCGCGTCCCGCGGTCATCCACTGCACGTCGCCCGGCGCCAGCACGCCTTCGTGGCCGTGGTTGTCGCGGTGGCGCATCCGCCCATCGAGCATGTAGGTCACGGTCTCGAAGCCGCGATGGGGATGATCGGGGAAGCCGGCGATGTAATCACCCGGATTGTCCGTGCCGAACTCGTCGAGCATCAGAAACGGATCGAGATCCGGCAGTTGCGGCTGGCCGATCACGCGAGTCAGCTTGACGCCGGCGCCGTCGGAGGTCGGCATGCCGCGCGCCAGACGCGCCACGCCGCGGGGAGAGACTGTGTTCATGGCGTTCTCCAAGTGTCCGTGGGCTCGAAACGAGTCAGGCGGCCAGCTGCGCCGCCTGGGCCGTGGCGGCGGCAATCGCTGCTTCGCGCGGGCCGGGGCCGATATTGACGCCTTCGGCTCTCACGAACGTCAGATCCGTGATGCCGAGGAAGCCGAAGATACCGCGCAGGTAGCTCTCCTGATGATCCAGGCCGGCGGCCGGGGAATCGGGTCCGTAGAGTCCTCCGCGGGAGGAGGCGACGAAGACCCGCTTGCCGCCGGCGAGGCCTTCGGGACCCCGGTCCGTATAGCGGAACGTGCGGCCCGCAACGACGATGCGGTCGATCCAGGCCTTCAGCTGCGAGGCGATCGAAAAGTTGTACATCGGCGCGCCGATGACGATGATATCGGCTGCGAGAAAGTCCTCGAGGGCTTTGCGGCCGCGGTCGAGGTCGGCTTGCAGCGCCTGGGAATCCGACGCAGCGCCCTGCGCCGCCGCCAGATGGGCGCCCGAGAGATGCCCGATCGGCTCGGCGGCGAGATCCGTGTAGCGCACCTGCAGCTCAGGGCGAGTGCTGCGCAGACGCTCGACGATGGCGGCGCTCAATTGCCGGCTGACGGAATTGCGGCCGAGGATGCTGGCATCGATGTGCAGAAGATTCATGGGGGTCTCGCTTTGGTATAAAATAAGTACCAAGGCTAAGTATGTAAGTCCACGCTGTGGAAACACAAGAAGGCACACCGATGCGACAGAGTGAAACGGGCGTAACCGTCGAGACGGCGCGCGCGGCGCCCGAGCGTCCCCAGAGCACTGAATGTCGCAAGATCAGTCAGGTTCTGGCCCGGGTCGGGGAGAAATGGAGCGTGCTCATCATCATCATGTTGGCCGATGGGCCGCGGCGCTTCTCGGATCTGAAGCGCTCGATCGGCGGCATCTCCCAGCGCATGTTGACCTTGTGTCTGCGCGGCCTGGAGCGGGATGGGCTGGTGAAGCGGACCGTCTTCCCGGTGGTGCCCCCGCGGGTCGAGTACGAGCTGACGGCGCTCGGGCAGTCGCTGCGCGAGCCGGTGTCGCAGCTGGCCGATTGGGCCCGCAGGCATCTCCCGGAGCTCGATGCCGCGCGCGCCGAGTTCGATCGCCGCGAGCAGCTTGACCCGAGCGGGCGCCGGGGGCGCCCGGAGAAGGTCGTCGCCGGCCACTTCGCCGACGCCGGGCGCGCCTCGGGGATGCGCGGGCGCTAGCGCTTGCCGGCGTGCCGGGCGCGCAGCTCGGCGCTCACGTCCTCGAGCGACAGGCCGCGGCTGGCCAGCAGCAGCGCCAGGTGGTAGAGGAGGTCGGCCGACTCGGCCACCAGTTTGTCTGCGGACTCTACCGCGGCCGCCAACGCGACCTCGAGGCCTTCCTCGCCGACTTTCTGCGCCATGCGAGTCACACCCTCGGCGTAAAGTCGCGCGGTGTAACTGCCCTCGGGCCGCGTGGCGATGCGCTGCGCGATCACCGCCTCCAGCTCGGTGAGAAAGCCCAGCGGCGCGCGCGGCTCGCCGAAGCAGCTCGGTGCGCCGAGATGGCAGACCGGGCCGGTGGGCCGGGCGGTGATCAGCAGCGTGTCGCGGTCGCAGTCGGTGCGCGCGGCAATGAATTCGAGCGTGTGGCCGGAGGTTTCTCCCTTTTCCCACAGCTGTCGGCGGCTGCGGCTGTAGAACACGACGCGGCCGCGCTTGAACGTCTCGAGCAGCGCCTCGCGGCTCATGTAGCCGAGCATGCGCACGCTACCGGCGGGATCCTCGATGATCGCCGGCAGCAGCCCGCCCTGTTTGTCGAAGTCCAGATGCCCGATATCGGCCGCGGTGAGCGCCGCACCGGGCGGGAAGTTTGTGTTCATGGCCTGACCTCGATTCCGTCGGAGCGAAGCGCGCGCTTCAGCTCGGATATGGCGATGGCGCCGGTGTGAAACACGCTGGCCGCCAGTGCCGCATCGACCCCGGCTTGGGTGAAAGCGGCAGCGAAGTGTCCGATCGCACCGGCGCCGCCGGAGGCGACCAGCGGCACGTGGCACACGGCGCGCACGGCGCGCAGCTGCTCGATGTCGTAGCCGTTCCTGACGCCATCGCTGCCCATGCAGTTGAGCACGATTTCTCCGGCCCCGCGGGCCTGCGCCTCGCGGACCCACTCGAGCACGTCCCGTCCGGATTGGCGCGAGCGGGCCGGATCGCCGGTGAACTGGTAGGCGCGGTAGCCCTCGGGCGTGCGCTGGCTGTCGATGCCGACCACCACGCATTGCGCGCCGAAGCGGCGGCTCAGCGCATCGATCAGATCGGGGTCGGCGAGGGCGGGGGAGTTGATCGAGATCTTCTCCGCACCGGCGTTGAGCACGGCCTCGGCGTCGGCGACGGTCCGGATGCCGCCCGCGACGCAAAACGGGATGTCGAGCACGCGCGCCACCCGTTGCACCCAGCCGCGATCGACCGAGCGGTCCTCCGGGCTCGCGGTGATGTCATAGAACACCAGCTCATCGGCGCCTTCATCGCGGTAGCGCGTGGCCAGCGACATGATGTCTCCGACCACGCGGTGATCGCGGAAGTTGACGCCCTTGACGACCTGGCCGTCGCGTACGTCTAGGCAGGGGATGATGCGTCGGGCAAGAATGGCTTGAGCTCCTGGGCTGAGATGCGGCCCTCGAGCAGGGCCTTGCCGCTGATGGCGGCGGACACACCGAGGGCCGCGAGCGCGTGCAGGTCGGCCGCGTCGCGCACGCCTCCGGAAGCCTGCCAGGCGAGTCGGGCGTGCCGAGCGCGGGCCAGGCGGTACAGATCGAGACTCGGCCCGGCCAGCGCTCCGTCGCGGGCCACATCCGTACATAACACGTGCTTGAAGCCGCCGGCCGGATACCGCTCGAGCGCCTCCCACAGCGTGAGCGCGGTCGAGTCCCGCCACCCTCGCGTCAGAACCTGTGGCTCGCCGTTCGCGCCGATGCGCACATCGAGCGCAAGGCCGATGCGTTCGGCGCCGAACCGCTCGAGCCAGCCGCACACCGTCTCCGGCTGCTCCACGGCGGCGCTGCCGACGATGACGCGCGCCACGCCGGCGCCGAGCAGATCCTCGATCACTTGCGCCGAGCGTACGCCGCCGCCGACCTGTAGGTGGATGCCGGGCTCGGCGGCCAGCGCCCCGATCACCGCGCGGTTCGCCTGCGTTCCGGCACGAGCCCCGTCGAGATCGACCACGTGCACCCAGGAGGCTCCGAGGGCGCGATATCGGGCGAGCAGCTCGAGCGGCTCGAGCGGGTAGCGGGTCTCGGCCGCGAAGTCCCCCTGGTAGAGCCGGACGCAGCGTCCCG